>CAKUWM010000285.1 GCA_934699305.1 uncultured Saprospiraceae bacterium
TATTGTCCTTTAGTTTAAAAGCTTTTCACTGTTGGCAGTCGTATTGCTGTTGGGATTGTTGTTTACCGGCGGATTATCATTGTGATTGGGATAATCCGTTATACCGGTGGCATCCTGGCTCAAAACTATTTTAGAAGGATCAATGTTGTAGTAATCCTTTTCCTTAAATACAGCATTGGGGAGTCCGTCTGTATTGATATCACCTTCGAGTGTGGCAGCAGGATAAATGTCCTGTTTCTGCTTTTCGGTCAGCACCATCCTTGTATTGCCCAGGTGGTCTTTAAGGAAATAATCGTAGGCAAAGCCGGTAGAAGTATACAGTTACACATACCTAACCGCAGAGTCGCCTCCTAAGCACGCTGACTAACTCAGGCAGACTCTGCGGAGAAGTCAAATGTGTTTCCGACTAATCCTTTGGTTCCATAAATTGAATACCCTCCCACATTTTCAGCACCTTTAAATAATGCTTGGGAAAAAGTTTCCTCCGCAAGATTAACTAATCCACCTCCCTCTTGGTAGCAATCTTACCTATTCTTCGCTTAATTCTTTTTCTAACTCTATCTTTCGCCTGAAATAAATTCGTTGGGCTTCTTCATCCACATCTACTAACTTTTCATAATGAGAATTATCAAAAACTAACTCATAATACCCCCAAATAGCTTCTTCATAAGGATAATTTTCATCCGTATTTTTTAAGGACTTAAAGAACCAACCCGGGGGTAATTTATTATCAATGACTTCAAAAAGTGGGTATGGATAAGCTGAGATGTATCCTCCATCATCAATCAAATAAGTCAATGCTCCTTCCCCTAAAATCATTCCCATTACTAAATATTCTTTACCAATTACCAATCCATATTGAGTTTGTTCGGTAGCTCCGAACCTGCCCAATTTGTCTTTACTTAGTGATTTATTCTCGAATACTCTTAAATCCTTTCCTGTATTATATATGCAACGAATTTTCATAACTATTTAAATTTAAAATCATCAACGGCTTTTAAAACTCCATTGCTCCATTGACCATTATAGTGAATGATCGTCTTGCTTCCGTCTAATCCTATATGCTCATATTGCATTTTTCTCCAACCTAACCAACGAGGGTCTGTAAGCGGTTTCATTCCTTGAATGATTTGACCTGTTGCCGGATTTGATAATGCTTCTTTCATCGCTAACTGCTCTGTAAGGTTTGCTGCCGTTATTCTACCCGTAGAACCTAAGCCTAAAGGCTTTAATAAGTTACTACTTCCCTTAGCAACAACCCCTAACCTACCCAACCGCATCACTGATAACGCGGTCGTCAACAGGTTCGGCGCCACTTCACCAAATGCTACTCCCTGCTCATAAGGGTTCAGGCGAATATAGTTATTATATTTTGTTGAAACGTATGTTGTAGCTACAGATACCTTGCTATAGTCTGGTAAATGTTTTACGGCCTGGCTTTGTGGCGGATCAGGAAAATCACTTTTCTTCTTGACAAAAGTCTCACTATAGAACTTGTGTACAGACTATCTCCCAGCCTTGTACGGGCTGAGTCAGCTATCTGTCAGACCAAATATAGAGTTTTATAGTTTATATTATAAAAATCGCTTCAACTTCGAGACTTCCTCAATGTACCGCTTTATATCAAACTTTCTATTCAGCAACATATCAGCTAGTTTATACCAGGGCAAATAATTATTATCGTTTCCAATAGTAACATAAGGAACATAATAAGGGTTATATGCATATCGTTTATCAAGCTTCCATTCACCATTTACTTTTTTGCGTACAATTTCACCCATAACCACACCTAATGGAATAAAAAACTGCCGGTAGGCTTCTTCCGGCTCCAAAGACCTGATTTTTTTGTTAATCACCTTGTATAAGGAAGTATCTATTTCAACGTCTGTTGTTAAGGACGTTTGAAGCTTGCTGTTCAATTCCGTTAGATAGTAGCTTATATTGTCATTTATTTTTGCCAACCTGCTCTTTTCTTTTTCAAAAGGGCTGGGTTTGTCGGCCTCCAGCGGTATCACTCCGCTTTTTATGATGGAATCAAGCACGGATTGCTGTTCTGCGAACAATCCCTTTCTTCCTACTGCAGGAAGCAAAATAAAACCTTTATTGTTATTCGCCTTATAAATGGAAGCATGGGTTTCTTGATCCTGATACTCAAATTGTTCTACCATGTCATCAATCATTGCAAGTAGTTCCCTATCAGACATAATTTTATAATCCTGTCCCATACACAAAGATGATTTTATCAATAAAAATAAAAGTATTTTTTTCATAAAATTAAAAATTCATATTAACAGGTAATCCATAAGTATATTTTGTAAGCATGCGAATAGGTACACCTTTGATCCTTGTAGACTGCTCCCACCCAAACTTAACTTGCACACCGGTATCCGTTACTTTGTATTTGGGCTTAAAATGCCTTACGAATAGCCCTTTGGTATTACCATGCTTATATACAGAGTTACCTATGGCAGCATTGGCGGTCGTAGCCACACTGTAAGAAGCAACACCTGCTTTAACGGCTGCCCTTTGAGAAACTGCCAGCGCATCCATTTCATATTGTATTTGATAATTGCTTGTGGAAAGGCTTACATTTCTACTCATTGCTTTCACCTCAAACCAATGTGCATTATCAAAAGCTCTAACTCCTCTCCCTCCTAATTGATATTTCGTCATTTTTGCATCAACAATAACATGTTGCCTGCTTGAATGCCCCGGTATAGATAATCCCTGTCCGTCATCTAACTCATCAGGATCATCATTTGCACGATAGGCATTTTGTTGAAAGTGCATTCGAGCCTAAATACAGACACTCCGCCTTCTATATGACTTTCTTAGCACAATGAGTCCTATACGGGGACTCGTTTAGGAAATCAAGACCAGATATCTTATAGGCTAATTTATTCGTCTGCGAATTCATTAAAAGGGATTATCGATATTTCAGGCATTCCATTTTCAACCGATTCGCCATAAAATATTGTAATATCACTAACCCCACCTTTTTTTAATGAACTTCCTGAAAACTGTGCAAATACACCTTTATTCCGGCTATCTTCTTCTATTTTATATTTTTCTGAAACAGAAATTTAATTGTTGCTGGATTTTCTCAAAAAACAAAGCAGCATTTTTTTTATCTTTAAATAACAAGTTCCATTGAATGTCAATGAGCTTTCTATGAGATTCTGTCCCACCAATAAATAACTTTATCTTACAAGATTCAATTGGTATTTCAAAAATGGGCTTTTACTGAAAGTAAACAAATATGAAACTCCAGAAGCTTTTCCATCGAGTTCTGCAGCAAAAATTTACAGACAATGACTGTTGCTGATTTGAAATAATATATTTGATCAGATTTCTCTTCCAATATTTTAACTACATGTTCTATAGACGACATCTTGAAATCAACACCATAATAGAGTTGATTTATAAACTCATCAAAAGTTTTGTTTTGTGCCATTGAGGTTAATTGTATTAAATGTTAAAGTTAGTGATAGCAATAGCTGAGACATAGGTCTCAGATAGTTTGAGACCAGGCCGCCTACTGCATCAATAACGAGACACTGTCAAAGCCGAGGCTAGTTTCGACCCCAAAGATCTATTGCAAACCGGTGTTGATATGTGAACGAAATTATTGTGATATATATTTTGATGCATATGTATTGCTTCTGTTATGATAGGGAGAGGATATGTCTGGTAGGTGTAGGAAAGATTCAAGGCTCATTGATTTATAATGAAAAAAATCATTAATCCTATCTGTTAGCATAACAAAATGCTGATCTTCATATTCGATTACGGGGATAAAATAATAGTTAAAAGCACCATACTTTTTAAGCAATAACCACCTGCCTCCTTTAACTATTCTAATATATTCACCTAACAATATGGAATATAAAAACTTATCTTTCAAAGAGATGCTTTTACGTCGATCCAATTTTTGAAAAATTAATTCAATTATACTTTTTGTGTCTTCACTTTTAACTCCTGGTTGTTTTCTTATTGATAAAAATTGTTCAATCGACCACTCTGAGAATTTCTCCATATTTTTCATTTCATCCTTAAAAAATTCGAAGATTAATGGATTAGGG
>CAKUWM010000286.1 GCA_934699305.1 uncultured Saprospiraceae bacterium
GGTTAGTAATAAAAGTTGGATATAAGGAAAATAAGTCAGATAGGTGTATATCCTTGAATTTTTGTAATAAACCCTTTGTTTAATAAAAGGATTGACAATTTCAATGGGTTTGTAGCCTTCTTTTTTGATTTGCTTGAGTTGATTTTGTAGGAAGGAAGTGTCTAAATTTTCTTTTGTTCCAAAGTTAACAGCGTCGATAATTACATCTTTGTCGTCTGTTAAAATTGCCGGTATTTTAAAGTCCTGTGTAACTTGGAGAGCAATATCATTGGTATAATCATTTGATTCACTTTTTGCGAGATCTTGAATAGCCATGGCATAGAACTGCACACTTTTTTCTTCACCTTCCTTCAACTTTGAAGCCAAAAATGTGGTATATACCATTGAGATAGTCACTACGACTATTCCGATGAATACAACGTAAATCCGCCAATACAGCCGAAAATCAAATATTTTTAACAATCGTTTATTTGTTTCTTAGTCGTCAACATAATAGAACACCTCAAAAATAGCAAATATTGTTCCACAACCTTATTTTTTCCCTTTTTGCTATATTTATTTTTGAAAAGTTATACTTACTTGCTATTTTTCGAAGATTCGAAGTAATCGCAAAGTTTTTGGGGATCGATTTTTAAATTAATTTTGAAAAAAGATGGGCTTCGTCGTTTTGACAAAGGAGAACGAAACTGTGAATTGAACATAATCGATACATTGATACCGACAAAACTCATCCATCTCTTCTAAAATAACATATTACGCGACTTATATTTCATTAACTTTGCCTTCCATGAGAATAGGTGTCAACGCTCGTTTTTTAATCAAGGATAAGATGGCCGGACTGGGTCACTATACCTTTGAGGTTGTGAAACGGTGGGTAAAGTCTCATCCGGAGGATCAATTTGTGCTTTTCTTTGACCGACCCTTCGATGATCAGTTTGTTTTTGCATCTAATATTGAAGCAGTCGTTTTGTCTCCTCCGGCACGTACACCGGTTTTGTTTGTCATCTGGTATGAAATAAGCCTTGTTGCAGCCATTCAACACAAAAAGGTTGATGTATTGTTTAGTCCGGATAACTTTATGTCGCTTCGAACAAGGGTACCTACTCTTTTGGTTATCCACGATCTCGCTTACCTATATACACCTGAAAGTCTGTCGATGGTGCAGCTGATGTATTATCGGTATTTTATGCCTCGTTTTGCGAGGAAGGCAAGCAGAATAGCGACAGTGAGCCATACTACCAAGCATGATATTGTGAAGCAATTCCAAATTAATCCTGCAAAAATTGAAGTTGCCGGACTTGGATTGAATGAGGGTATTGTTCGTGGTAATGATACTGAGAAAGAAGATTATTTTGTGCATATCGGCACGATACAGCCCAGAAAAAATGTTGTTCGTCTTATTGACGCATACGATAGATATCGGGATGCGACAGGGAATAGTACAAAACTGATTTTTATCGGTGGTAAAGGATGGAAAGATTCAGCTTTTTATCGGCGAATGAAGCAGAGTAAATATTGTCAAGATATCGATGTGGCGGGATATAAGTCGAATGAAGAGATATCAGCCCTATTGCATAAAGCTAAGGCATTATTGTCTATATCTACCTTTGAAGGATTTGGGATGCCGATAATTGAAGCGCAGCAATGTGGTTGCCCGGTAATCGCTTCCAATGTTTCTTCACTACCTGAAGCATCAGGTGGCGCTGCTTTGTTGGTAGATCCGCTCAATATTGATGATATTGCAGAAGCCATGAAAGTAATAGCAGAGGATGATGAACTGCGACTCGACCTTATGAGTCGAGGATTTAAGAATGCCGATCAATATTCATGGGATAAGACGGCAAATACTCTTTATCAAATGTTGACCTCAATATCTACCTATTGAAATGTTTCTGTTCAAATATGTTAGAAATTAACCCAAATTGCTCTTAAAGGCAAAATATTGTCTATCATACGAATTCAGGTTTAAGTTAACTCTGAGAAATATATACTTCTTAATTATTGGTATCATTGTGAAATTCTCAAGCCCATGAATAATGTTTTTTATTTTATTCCGTAACATTAATACTTAAAAATTGTAGATTTACAACCTTATTTCTTATTCATTAAAACTAAAAAGATGCGACTTTTCTGTTTTGTCCTATTTTTGATAACATGCAATCATTTATTTGGTAGTAACTATCATGGTGAAATTCAAAGTTTTAAGCAGCCGGATGGTACTTCAGTTGACGTGCGATTATATGGCTCTGAGTTTTATATACGTGCTGAAGGTTTGGACGGTTACACATTGGTCAGGGACGAAGCGACGGATTGGATATGTTATGCTCAGTTATCTGAAGATGGAAGCAATCTTATAGCTACCCAATACAAGTATTATGGTACGCAGGCAAATCAACATACGCTCACGGTTAATCCGGGCGTTCCTAAGCACATTGATATAAAAGCAAAATATATTGAAGAAAAAATGAATGCCAATGCACAGGCATTATTTGGGTTGCCCACAGTCGAAGCCGTACAACAGAGTTATCGGAGCGAGCAAAGAGCCGGTGAGGTTTTGAAGGGGAATCTCAAGGGATTGTGCATCGTCATAGACTTTTCGGATGAAGTATGCAATTTGGATATCAGTGAATACGAGGACTTTTGTAATAATTTAAATTATACCAAGTTTGGCAATAATGGTTCATTGAGGACATATTATGCCGATATATCTGGTGGATTGTTGGATTATCAAAATGTAGTATTCGGAATATTTAGAGCGCCCAAGACATTTAAAGCATACGACGCAATGCCTTATGCTACCGGAGCTCAAGAGATTCTGAAGTTGGCATTGAACTGGATTAAATCAAAAGGTTTTGACTTTTCTACCTTATCCATCAATCCGGACAAAACGATACAAGCCATCAATATGATGTACATGGGAGACCCTCCAAAGTGGGCACAGGGTATGTGGTTTCATCAAGGGTATTATAGTGATTTTTCAGCCAATGGTGTTAAATCCGGAAGATATAATACTTCGCCTGCCAAGTCGCCTTTGAGAATGGGTACTGTCGTGCATGAAAATGGACACATGATCTGTAAATGGCCGGATACCTACAAATACAATAGCGATACAGGACCGGACGGCATCGGGGCATTTGATATAATGTGTGGTAGTGGTGATGATACCAACCCGGTTTTACCCAACCCATATTTCATGAATAGAATAGGTTGGAGCAAAGATCTTGACGTTACCGGTAAAAATACCTTGTTGAGAGACACATCCAATCACTATTCAACTTATTCGTATCGCAATCCGAATAATTCTTATGAATATTATATGTTCCAAAGCAGACTAAAAAAAGGTCGCAGTAAAAGCATTCCGGATGAAGGGCTTATCGTATGGCATATCAACGAAAAAGGAGATAATCAGACGGTTAATCATCAGGTATATGTAGTTCATCAGAATAATAAAATATCAACCCACGCAGAAGCGCTATTCAGGAAGGGAAGATTGGCCGAATACAATGATGAATCTACTCCCAGCTCTAATTGGTATGACAAAAGCAATAGCGGTCTTCGCCTTTGGGACTTCAGTGAGCCGGGGGAGGTGATGACCTATAAAATTGGAAATGGCCCATCTTTGTTAGTAGAATATCTTGGGTATCAAAATGACGAAAATGGAGATGGCTATTTGTCTGCCGGAGAAAGCTATGATTTAGTAGTCAGAGTTACAAATATTGAGCCGATCCAGTCCACTTTTTCCAAGGTTTCATGTAAAGCAATAGGGAATAATGCCGGCTTAGTGGACATCCTTAATCCCACTGTCTTACCGGGAATAATTGATAGCGACAGTAGCGTAGAAGTAGTGTTTCATGTTAGAAATAAAGTATCCTTAGAGGATTTTAGCAAATTAGAATTTAAATTTGAAGTAGCAGAAAATGCAAGAACGGAGTTTGATTTGGGGCTGGTTCTGATAGGAAAAACTTTTATTATGGATACAATCCAAATATCAGATTGCAACTATAATTATATGGATCCGGGTGGATTAAGCAACTATGACAATGATGTGGATATTGTTC
>CAKUWM010000287.1 GCA_934699305.1 uncultured Saprospiraceae bacterium
ATATAAGTAAGTTAGGCTAGTTGGCGGAGCGAAGAATCCCAGGCAGGTTTCGAGTCGTCTTGAGATGCTTTATCACCATTTCTATCTATTGTGGCTCCGCTTCAATTCTCATTTTTCGTTCTTTTTCGGCTTCGTCTAAAATTTAGTATTTGGCAATAAACCCCAAAAAGACAAAGTTTTAACAATCGGTGTATCAATCCGCCAAATTCGAAGGTATAAATAATATTAGTATATAACTCATATGGGATAAGTATTAAAAATCTCGATTTTTTTTGCAATATTGCAAACCTATATTTTTGTTATTCCTTTATATTATTTTACACCACCAAATCAAAACATGTTTAAGTTTTTCAAAAAAAAGAAAAAAGAAGTTCAGAATATTGCGAGGAGTCATGAGCAGTTTAGAGAAGAATTGCAATTACGTAAACAGAAAATTGAAGCTTTTGATAAAGATCGGCTGATTGACGAGTTTGAATGGCATTATGTCGATGAAATTCAGTCTCTGTGGTATCCAACCAATAGGCCTTTTCAAATTATAGGTGATGCAAAGGTTATCGAAAATGAATTTTTTGTGTTAAAAGATAAGCCATTTGTTTGTTTCGTTGATAGAACCAATAATACGACTTATAAAGAATTTCTAACACAAAATATTTTATCAATAACCAGCTCGTTCAAAGATAAAAATTTAACATTCGTAAACGATATTACAAACCTGCCAGATGTCAATGTTGGCCTTTTGAATTACTACTTTCCTTTCGGAGATTGGAAAGAAAAGTATATAGATTTAGTAGAAAGCTCATACAGTAGTTCTATCGGAAATAAAATTCTGAATTTTTATGGCTATAAAGGTCCAGCTCAAACAGGGCTTTTAAGAATAGTTGAAAATAAATTGTATTTTATTTCTTTACGTGAAAATGAGAGAATTGAAGATTTTTTTAGTAGCTACTTCGGGATACTTAGAGAATGGAGACCCAGGAAGATACTTTATGCAAACTCTATTACTGTAGATGGTGAAATTATTGACAATGAGTTTGATAGTGAAACATTAAAAATAGTTATTGAAATAAAAGAAAGACTTAATAGGTTGAAAACGACTGGTCAGTTTTTTGCTCTGGCCCCAGCGCTATTTAAGATGATAGAAGATACATCCAAATCGGCTCCAAAAATAAGCCGGATGGTAATAGATAAAGAGTATCGCATTTTGCTCCCTGATTATCAAAATAGGGAAATTAAATTAAGCCACCTCACAAAAAGCCTGTATTTCTTGTTTCTTAAACATCCCAACGGAGTGTATTGTAAAGATTTTAAAATCTATGAAGAAGAGCTTCTTGATATCTACAAAAAGGTTTCCTATAGGCTTGATATCGAGCAAATGCGAAAGAGTGTTTCGGAGTTAAGTAATCCTGATGGCAACGCTATGAGAATCCATATCTCCCGGATAAAATCTGCATTCGCAAAAGAGTTTTCTGATTTCTATGCAAGTAAATATTATGTTAGTGGCGGTGGGGTCGCAAGAACGATATTACTGGATAGAACTTTGCTCACTTGGGAGGGAGATGTTTAGGTTTGCAACGTTGCAACAATTTTAATCCATCCTTTCATTCTAATATTTTTGCATTTGATTTGACAATATTTGTTTAATCCTTGGAAAAATAATAACGGTAAAGAAAATTAAGGTTATATGCAAAATTTTACATATAAAAATGTAGTAATGTTTCAGGAATTTATTCTATATTAGAGTTGAACAATTCCTGAGGAGCTATTTGCAAAGCTTCAGCGATTTTGGTAATAGTCAGAACGGTTGTATTAATAACACCTCTTTCAATTCGGCTGATTTGAGAAATTTCAACTCCAATGGTGAACGCAAGTTTTTCCTGGGTAAAGTTTTTCTCCAATCTGACGGATTTTAACCTTTTACCAAAGCTTTGCAAAATTTGCTGATCATCTTTGTTCACAATTTAAAAATCGCGAATAAGGCATATAAACCTATAAGCATATATGCCTATATTTGCAAAAGAACTTGTCTAATGAAAAATGTATCTTTTTTTCTGTTAGTGATGTTTTCCCTTGCCGGAACGTCTGGTAATACTCAGTCAATAGTTAAGATTGCGGGACTGGGTAAAGTATCGTTACCAGCCAAAATGGAAATTCAGGGAGGGGCATATAAAGATTATGTGGATGCCGTGAAGGAAATAAATGGCGTTTCTGCATCGAATGTCATTTTTCAACAAAAAGGTCTCAATTCAGGCAAAAGCGGATTTGATACTTATGCGCGGGTAATGTTTAAAACTATTTATGGGGATTTTGAGACATTAAGCTCTAGCTATTCACAACAGGATGTTCGTCAAATAAATGACGTTTTTAAACAGGATGTATTAGGACAATCTGAACTGAATAATGCTTCCATTTTATCATGGAATACAGCTGTAGCTACTACTTTGAATGGTTATAAATCAGTGCGATTTGGATATAAACGCAAAATAGGTTCAAACCCGGTGGTTAATGTTCAAACATATTTACTTCAAAACAATGATAGGATGTACCTTATTACTTTTGAAGGCCGTACTGATTCCTATAATTGGCAAAACACCTTTCAAATCATAAAGAATTCAATCATAATAAATAAATAAGTTTAAAATTTGAAATCATGAAGCTTTTTAATATAATCTTCCTCATCGGTTGTTTTCTATTATCTTGTAATACTACTAAAGAAAGGGAAATGGACTTAAGAGAAAAGGAATTGGAGTTAAAAGAGAAAGAGCTAAATCAACGTGAATTGGAAAATTCGGAGACTGATATAAGCTATCCGAATACGATAAATAAGCCCGACGAGCAAAGACCGGCGCCAGAACCTTCCAAAATTAATAATGAAAATCCTACAACTAAAACGAAATATGGTTTTGTTGCTTTTTTAGTTAAGGTTCCAGTTTTAGTACATCGTGACGGTTCACTTGGAATTAATGGGATTTCGAGTGATATTCCGGAAATGAATTATGTAACATGGGAGGAACAGGTTTACACTTCCACTATAGTAACCATTGACAATTATAATGAGGATCAAAAATATAAACTGCTGGAAGACGCTACTTCCAATTTTAGATTAAATAAGTTGTTTGTACTTGCCAACGACTTTAAAAGTGATGTAATGTTCAAAGTCAATGATGCATCATGGAAAATGGACAACCAAAATATAAAAGCGACATTAGAAAATCGAAAAGTTATTGTATTTGATAGCTATAAGGCAGCTAGCGAAGCGAAATCTAATGGAATAAGATTCTAGAAATAAGCGTTTGCTGTACGATGTGTATCGCTTAGAAATCTATACCCTTGATCTTGCATAAATTAATATTTAATATATGAGAAATAAAATTTGTTTTTTAATCGTGCTCGCTACGATATTATTTTCCAATGAGTCATTTACACAGTGTTTTGTGGGGCTTACGCAATCCGAAGCCCAAAAGAAGATGAAAGTACATTTCCCTAAATCACAACTTACTTTGCAAGAAGGTAATGTTAAAATTTATAAGGTTGATGAGATTAATTCACGTATTCTATTAAAATTTCAAGCTGGTGTTACAATTGAGACTTCATTAGTTCCCAATGATTTAGAAACCTTATACTCGTTTTTAAACTTTTTTGACAAAGAGTATATTAAAATAGAATACGGTTTATGGGTGTTCAAATTTGGGGTGACAGATATTAAGCTAACACTTGACTATCTTAAAAATGAAACTACCGGCGAATCTATCCCTTTTTGCTTTACTTATTCTTTTTACAAACGATTATAAACATTCATTAATCGGCTTTTCGAGTTGTTCTAATTCGAATTGCCAGTTGCCAAACTTAGAATATAGAATGAAAAATCGCCAATTTACTAAGTAAGGGAATATCCTTGTAGCAGTGTCGTTGTTTCAGGTACAATCATTTTCTTTAAAGCTATCTAATTATCCAAAATACTTCTGAATGAGAAAACTATACTTCTTGGCGCTTCAATTATTTTTAAGTGTTGTCACTTTTGCACAGCGTTATG
>CAKUWM010000288.1 GCA_934699305.1 uncultured Saprospiraceae bacterium
ACAGACCCTGAGCCAAGCCAACCCCACGCCCTTTCATCAATTCCGTAATTTTGTACAGTTTGGAACTTCTGATCAAGAGTCACTAACACATCGCCAATCACTGTTTTTGCACTATCTTGCAAAAATAGAGTATCTACTTTTTGAGCATGAGAACAGGATATGCAAAAACATAAAAAAATTAAATATACACTTCGCATTTTACTGAACAACCCTTAATACATTATCATTACTATTAATAATTTGATTCCTGATAGCTGGGTCTAAAATTATACATCCCTGAGAAGCACTTCTGTCACCTCGTCTATTATCACCATGAATCTGAAATCCATCACGTCCGTAAGTATTTGTACCATGACTTGGAGTTAGCGGTATAGCATTAGGCCCCGTATTATTACTATTAAAAGCTTGGCCTATGTCATAAGTTCCTTGAGGGATTGGACCCAAATCTCCTAAACTCTGGGAGGCAGAGTTATTAACATGCCCTGGAGCGCCAGAATAACCCTGACCTCCTGTACTTGGAATAGCTTCCCCGTTTGCACCAGTTTGGTATATAGCTCCTGTAGATTGTGAATATATCCAATCTAATCCATGTGGATCAAGTTTGTTAATTGGATCACTTAAAGAATACCCATAAAGGTTTGTATCTCCACCGCCAAACAATATCGGATCTTTTGAAATCCATCGTCCCACCTCTGCATCGTAATCTCTCACGCCAAACTTTGTTAAGCCTGTTTGAGCATCATAGACTCCACCTGCAAAGCCGAAGGGCTGGAAGCCTGGGTTGGTGTCACTTAAAACCTTGCCGAACTCGTCGTAAACTAATTTTTGTACCACACTTCCGTCACTGATTTGAACCACGTGGACTGTTTTTTTGTGCAGCCCACAGATATAATTACGCTCAAAATACATATTATAACTTTACTTAACACCATCATCCCATCTTTTGTTTATTCATAAATATTTTCATTATTATATTGCTGCCTAAGCAGCAACACCAAGAATAGGATATTAAAATTTAGGGAACACCTCTGCCAGTTAAAAAGTTAATCAGTTACTCCCCCTTCAACCTTCACCATGCTATCACTAATTTCAATCTGATGGCTATAATCAAACCCATTAGTGACATAACCATATTTTTTTTCAATCTTTTTTCCTGAATCAAACTGCACTGTAATCTCAAAGTGGCAATCACCTTTTATGGTATATGAACCAGACACAACAGCACCAGATTTTAAATTTAAAAACTCTAAGGTTTCATTACAAATAGAGACATTTAAACGACTAATAGACTCATTGCTTCTATTTACCAGATTCAATACCCCTTTATTTTTAGAAAAACATCCCCCCAATATCAAAAAACTTGAAATTAGAACATATTGAGCCTTCATTTTATTTCCCTCTATATGGGTTATATTGAGAAGGTTTAAGTGGTAAAGTCCATAATTGATTTGCATCAATCGTTTGACCTGATGATCCCGCCAATCGTCCAACACGATTATTATGCAGATCCATAATCGCCTCACTCATCGGCTGTCCTTTACACATCCCTTCGATTTCATGTCCAGTTCCAGCCGCCCAAGCAGTAAATCCATTAATTTCTGATGTCATTCTCTGACTCCATTCAGCATGCCTCATTGCATCACCAAAATCATTATGGCTGTCTGGATATTTCGCCTCTACCTCTCTTGCTATTTCTTTAGCTCTCTTAAAATTTGAAGGAAAATCCCACCAATCACCAACTTTCATACCCAAAGGATCAATTAAGTTTACAGGATCATTGAAGGTGTAACCATAAAGATTCGTGTCTCCACCCTTAAACAATATCGGATCTTTTGAAATCCATCTTCCAACTTCTGCATCGTAATCTCTCACTCCAAACTTCGTAAGCTTAACTTGAGCATCATAAACTCCACCTGCAAAACCGAAGGGCTGGAAGCCTGGGTTGGTGTCACTTAAAACCTTTCCGAACTCGTCGTAAACCATATCTACGAATCAGAACATTTATTAAAATTTATTTTTCAAACTAATCTATCAAAAAGATCTTTGATAGCTTCCCTTTCAAATTGCTCATATTTTTTATCTTTTTCATGAATATGCCTTTCCATTTTAAAATGTAAAAGTCCATGAACTAGGTATCCTTCTCGTTTTTCCATATCTTTCTCTTGATTAGGCCATAGCTTTAGAACCTCATCTATATCTAATGACTCATTTAAAAATCCGTTAATTAATTCTTTTATTCTATCATAATTTTTAGTCTTTTTAGTCAAAGAAACTCCTTGGGTCTAATGGTATATGAGGATTTCCTGGGATTAATTTAGGTAAATGTCCATGTAATCTAGGTTCATTATTTGTTCCAGGATATGGATGATAGTCAATTCTTGCAACTGGTTTCGTTTTATATCTTATTCCACAAACTCTACCACTTCGACTATCAGGTCCATCAATATCAATGTCCTTGGCAAATTTCTTAGTCGCATTCCAAGCCTTCTTACCATATTTGATTCCAAACTTTATAGCTGGAACTACAATCTAATTTGATACCTTGATCAGCTACGAAACTACGGAATAAGTTAGTTATCGCACTAAAAGCTGAAAATTATCCATCGAATAAAACGTTATTTTAGAGATATGAGGTTCGTTTATTCCGTCTAAAAAAATTTCTGGACCATATAAAACCCCGCTTATACCGCCTAATTTAGTATTTTTCTTCCAAACCCTTACGCGATAATTGATACCATTGTAAGTAGATGTGCCACCATCAAATCGGACACCCTCAGCCATGTCTAATTTTGCATGAATAGGTTCTTTGCCATAGATAACTGCTTGGTAGTCATCTTCTATCTGCTGGATCAATTTATAATCTTTAATTTCTGCCCCAGTAATTTTAAAAGGACTCTCCTTAATAGTGACTTCCTCTTTCTTGCTATTTAGACAACCACTTAAAAACACAACACTAATAAAAAATATCTTATTCATTATTTTCCTATTACTTTCTTGGATTAAAAATTTGCCATACACCAGGAGGTCTAACTTTCATTGTACCACTACCATAAACATTAAGAGTATCTGTTGGGGCTGTAACTGGTGCTCCTAATGCGTCAGACAACTCTTGAGCATAGGATCCTTTTCCCACAGAGCAAGACCTTAATTCTACTGGCATGCCAAGCTTATATTTACTATCACTTTTGATCTGATTAGCAAGAGCCTCTGGAGAAATTTCTTCACCATATGGACCAACTAACCTATAATCAATAGAATGCCCTGAAACTGAATATACGTCAGGCGAACTAGGAGTATGGTAGTCCATAACTCCACCAATATTATCAAGCGCAAAAAGTGATATATCACTCTTCAGTCCCGTTGGATCAATAAAGTTAACAGGATCATTAAAACTATAACCATAAAGATTCGTGTCTCCACCCTTAAACAATATCGGATCTTTTGAAATCCATCGCCCCACTTCTGCATCGTAATCTCTCACTCCAAACTTTGTAAGCTTAACTTGAGCATCATAGACTCCACCTGCAAAGCCGAAGGGCTGGAAGCCTGGGTTGGTGTCACTTAAAACCTTTCCGAACTCATCATAAACCAGTTTTTGGACCACACTTCCATCACTGATCTTAACCACTAACTGGATACTTCCTAGATGATCCTTAATAAATCCATAGGTTTCTCCACCTCGGATCATATAATCTGGACTGTGGCCTTGAGACACATACACATATCTTGTGTGAACATCTAAAGTGCTGGGGTTTATCTCCGCTACAATTCTACTGTTTTCATAAGCAAACATGTGTGTAGGCGTACTGTTAAACGTACGCCCCACTCTGCGACCTAAACCATCGTAAGCGTACTCGATCTCATCTGTGCTTGGTAAGGTCACCTTTTCTAATTGACCAAAGACATTGTACTCATAACTTGTGGTTTGGCTCGTACTTGTATCCGTGCGCCCTGTGCGCTCTCCATTATGGTTATAAGTAAACGTCAGATTATTATAAGTGAGCAACCGATCTTGGTTATCGT
>CAKUWM010000289.1 GCA_934699305.1 uncultured Saprospiraceae bacterium
CGGCTTTATTAGCATTATGGAATTCCGCCATTTTTTCAAAATCCATTTGATAGAGCTGATCTCCAGATAGTATTAATACATAATCGTAATCATGATTTTTTAAATGATGCATAGATTTTCTAACGGCATCTGCTGTACCCTGAAACCATTGATCATTTTTGGCCGTTTGTTCTGCTGCTAAAATATCAACAAAACCATGGGTAAACTTGTCAAATTGAAATGTATTCTTAATATGTTTGTTGAGTGATGCTGAATTGTATTGAGTCAAAACAAACATTCGCTTTACTCCAGAATTCAAACAGTTAGAAATTGGAATATCAATTAATCGATATTTTCCTCCGATGGAAACTGCCGGCTTAGATCTACTTTTAGTTAAAGGATAAAGACGAGTGCCAGCGCCACCTCCTAAAATTAGACTTATCATTTTTATCAATGCCATGTTGCTTTATTATTGTATTAATTATGTAATATTAAGGTTTTTTGAATTTATTTTAAGTTAATTCATTGTAAAGATTTAAATAATTATATGCGCTTGAGTTCCAGGAGAAATCCAGGGCCATGACATGAGATTGTAGCCTTGTAAATTCTTTTTGGTCGTAATACACGCGTATAGCCCTATCTACAGCATTTAATGCATCTTCTACAGAAAATTGTTGGAAGCGGAATCCTCTTCCTTCCCAATCACCATGATCCCATACCGTATCTTTCAAACCTCCTACAGCTCTTACAATAGGTATTGTTCCATAACGCATTGCGTACATCTGATTCAATCCACATGGTTCGATACGAGATGGCATTAATATAAAATCTGCTCCAGCGTATAATTGATGTGCCAAACTTTCATTATATCCCAAAGAACAATCGAAGACACCCTGTAAATGCCATTGAAGATGAAGGAAGCTTTGATGTAAATTGCGTTCCCCTGTACCAAGGATTACGTATGCAGCACGTTTATTGGTCTGAATACTTCTGAGGATTAAATCAGGTAATAGATCAGCTCCTTTTTCTCCGACTAATCTTCCGATAAAAACTATTAATGGTAACTTAGGGTCAATTCGAAATTTCTCACTGATAGCCATTTTATTATAAGTCTTAAATTTTTTTACGTCATTTCTCAACTTATATGCTATGTGAGGGTCATCTGCAGGATTCCAGGTTTCATTATCTATTCCATTTAAAATACCCCTGCATTTATGCCATTCCGATTTAATTAAAGATTCCAATCCATTACTTGAAACAGATAATTCTTCCATATAAGAATAAGAAACCGTTGTCACTCGCCAGGCACATTTTATTCCTGTTGCCAAACTATTAATCATTCCATTCCAATCGAGAACTGGTGCTGCAAAGGTTCGAAAATAGGGTAGTAGGTCTTTATTATTCCAACTAAAGATACCTTGATAAGCACCATTATGAATAGTCAAAATCTTAGGTATTCCAGCCAAAGATTCATATTCAGGGCAATAGTTGGTCATAAAAGGTATAAGGGCAGTGTGATGGTCGTGACAGTGAATGATATCGGGCTTATCTTCACTCGAAATAATCCATTGAAGCACAGCTTGTTGAAAAACAAGAAATCTTTCCAACTCATCACTATACCCATAGCCTGTGTTAGGATCAGCATATACCCCCGGTCGATCAAACATCCCTCTGACATTCACAGCAAATAATGTAAAGCCTAAAGTGTCATTTACTTCTTGCTCGATGGTGTATTTAATATGGCTTTTGTTTAAGCGAACAGTACCGGAAAATATAGTCTTAAATGGATGTTCCCACAACCATTTCGTACCATATTTCGGAATAATGACGCCGGCTTGAACCCCAATTCTATTTAAATACTTGGGTAAAGCTCCCACTACATCACCCAAACCACCAGCTTTTGCAGCAGGAAAACATTCTGCTGCTACGTGTAAAACTCTCATTCTCTTTACTTTATTTAAATTTAAATATTTTTAATTAAATTAATATTTCCAAGGTATCTCATAAATAACAAGATTTAATCCTAAAGATAAAAACATAGTTGATATATGAATACGATGTTGCAAAAGAAATTTGGTATATATCCAACAATTCCTTAAAAGGTATTAAATACTGTCAATTTAATCTCACATTCCGCATTTGAAAACATGGATCAATAAAGGATTCGAAATCAATGATTTTTTGAAATAAATGAAATGACTTCTAAATCGGGATGCCCTTCATAATCAGCCCTATTCGGTTTTTTTAAAACTTTTACTGCTGAATTACATTTAATAAAGTTGCAACTAGCAGAATATCAATATTATAAGAATTTGTTATTTCGTGATTATTTGGATATTAACAGAACGAAAAATTAGCTTTATATTTCTTAGTAGACCAAATTTTTCCCATTCAATTGAATTCGGTTTGATACCATCTTTAACAACTTTATGACGATTTGTCATGTTAAAATCATACCTTTGTGGCTTTATTTAAAAATTGATAATGCGTACACAAGAATTAGTTGAAAGGCCGCACACTGTTGATGTCCCTGAAGAGATGCAAGGGTCGGTATATCTACAACAAGGCATCACTTATGGATCTAAAAAGTTTTATATAGAAAGTTATGGCTGTCAGATGAATTTTTCTGATAGTGAAATAGTTGCAAGTATTTTATCTAAGGAGGGATTTGGTTCGACAGCGGATATCTTTGAAGCAGACCTTGTATTAATCAATACTTGTTCGGTTAGAGAAAAAGCTGAAGATACAATTAGGAAACGATTGGAATACTATAAGCAAGTAAAGAAGACTAATAAAAACATGCTTGTTGGCGTACTTGGGTGTATGGCTGAGCGTATGAAGAAGGCATTGTTGGAGGAAGAGAAACTAGTTGATTTGGTCGTTGGGCCCGATGCATACCGAGATTTACCCAATCTAATCGCAGGGACTGCTGATGGAAGTCGTCAGATTAATGTGTTGCTATCCAGAGAAGAGACGTATGCAGATATTAGCCCGGTGCGTCTTGATTCCAATGGTATATCTGCTTTTATAAGTATCATGCGGGGTTGTAATAATATGTGTTCGTTTTGTGTAGTGCCATTTACAAGGGGAAGAGAACGAAGCCGTGATGCACACTCTATCGTTGCAGAAGCTAAAGATTTGTTTGAAGGTGGTTATAGGGAAGTGACGTTGTTAGGGCAAAATGTCGATTCTTACCTATGGAAAAGTGTTGATGGAGAGGAACAGGTTAATTTTGCACAACTACTTGAAATGGTTGCACTTGTTAGTCCACTGATGAGAGTAAGATTTTCCACTTCACATCCCAAAGATATCACAGACGAAGTGCTTTTTACTATTGCAAAATATGAAAATATATGTAAATACATCCATCTTCCTGTTCAGAGTGGTAGTAGTCGCATACTTGATTTAATGAATCGGACCTATGATGCTGATTGGTATAGAGCGAAGGTTAAAAGAGTTTATGAAATTATTCCTGAATGTGCAATTTCTAGTGATATAATTGCCGGGTTCTGCACTGAAACAGAGGAAGATCATCAAGAAAGTGTAGCAATGATTGATTTTGCTCAATATACAATGAGTTATATGTTTTTTTATAGTGAAAGACCGGGAACTCCAGCTGCAAAAAAACTTAAAGATGATATATCTAATGATGTAAAAATCAGGAGATTAAACGAAATTATTGAAAAGCAACGTGAAGTTAGTTTGATTTCTAATAAAAAAGATGAAGGTAAGGTATTTAAAATATTGATTGACGGCATATCGAAAAAATCAGATAGTCAAATGAAAGGGAGAACAACTCAAAATAAAGTCGTAGTCTTTGATATTCATCCTGATTATCGAATAGGCGATTATGCTTTGGTCAAGATCACAGGCAGCACAACTGCAACGCTTTTTGGTGAAATCATTTCTGAATAATTCCCAAGAAAGTGAGGAAATCGTTTTATACACGATTTTAGTTATCGCAAATATTATTTAATACTTCATGTATATGGCACTTCAGAGTATAAAACAAAAATATGGCATACTGGGTATATCTGATG
>CAKUWM010000290.1 GCA_934699305.1 uncultured Saprospiraceae bacterium
ACTCTTGCTGTGTCGTTTTATTTTGAGCGCTAAGACTGTTGAGAGTTAATAGTATTGAAAAAATTAACCCAAACTGAATATTTATTTTTTTCATGAAGATGGCTTTAAAAATTAGTATATATAATTGAAAACTCAAAACTTAGAATTAATATAATAATGCTTTATTAAATATAAAAGTTTCATTAGTTTTCCAAAATAGATGCAAGAGGTATTCTCATCCTTGTTGACACAGCCTCTTTATTTTTTCTTCCGATACCCCAATAAGGCATGTGATAACTCAATGTGGGAGAATCAGTAACCTTTTTTCCTTTTTCGTCAAAAACCTCCATTGACCTAACTTTACCATCAGCTCCCACAACAAACTGGAGTAACATCGTCTTGTCCACAGTAATTCCTTCACTTTGAAGGGATTCAAAGTTTCTCCTCATAAGGTTGTAGAATGCTTTGTTACCGATTTTATAAACAGGCAACTCATCCACTTCATCATAAACAATCTCAGGCTGTGCATCACTTTTCGCAGTCATTTCTGCTTTTTCGATGACTTTTTTCGGCTTCGGTTGTATTTCTTGAGTTGTAGTTTGATTCTTATCATTTTTGATCTGAGCTACCAATGAGGCATTTACAGTCAACAAAAATGCTAAAATTGAAAAGCATAATTTCATGTCTCTAATTTTATTATAATGCAAAATTACATATTTTTAGAAATCAAAGATTCCTTTTATCAACACTTGTTTGATAATGAACGTATTTTATTTTTTCAAAAGTATCACTTGCATTGAATGAGATTCGATTGAAATTTTATCATTCAAATTAATTTCTGAATCATCCAATATATTTGTTCCTTTGGAAAAATCCTTTGTCATTTCATTATAACGTTGTAATTCAAAGGTTTTGTCTTTGTCCATACTATTCATGACACATAAGATTACTTCATTTGCGTCGTATCTAAAATAGACATATAGCCCATCGTCCGGGGCAAACTGCATCATCTTTCCCGTAGTCAAAGCCTTTGAATTTTGTCGAAAATGTGCTAATTTACGGATGAGGTTCCAAACTTCATTTTCCTGCGTTGTCCTACCTGATGCATCGAATTTATTTACCTTATCTTCTTTCCATCCTCCCGGAAAGTCAAGCCTCACATAGCCGTCATTAGGCGATGTGACGCCTTCCATCAATACTTCGTTGCCATAATAAAGTTGTGGAATTCCCCTACATGTCAACATCCAAGTCAAAGCCATTTTATATTTCTTCAAATCCTTATTATACACTGAATATGCCCGGCTTAAATCGTGATTGTCGAGAAAGATGACATTTTTATACGGATCAACATATACAAAATCTTGTGCCAAAGTAGTGTACATTTTATTAACCCCATCAGTCCAGCCAAATGGCTTGAGCATAATATCATTTATTGCCCACAACAACTGAAAATCTGTTACTCCGGGAAGATTGCTTTTATATGGGATGTCGTATTTATTTCGGGTAAAATAACTTTGATTAATGACTCCATGCACCCATGTTTCGCCAAATAACGATATTTCAGGATACTCTTCCATCAAAGCTGCATTGCATTCATTCATGAAATCAAGGTCGTTGTAAGCGTAAGTATCTATACGCCAGCCATCAATTCCAAATTCTTCGACGCACCAAATCGCATGCTGTATCAAGAAATTGGCTACAAAAGGATTATTTTGATTCAGATCAGGCATTGAGCGCACAAACCACCCATCGCTCATTATCTTCTTATCTAAGGCACTTGCATAGAGATCCATCAGAGTTTGATCCTTATAACTCGTCTGCTGGAACTGTGGCCATTGATGGAGCCAATCAGAGGCTGGCGGTTCTTGAACAATCCAGTGATATGTTCCAATGTGATTATATACGGCATCCTGAATTATTTTAATATTTTTTTGATGAGCCTGATTTACTAAATCTTTGTATGCCTGATTCCCACCAAGCCTCGGGTCGATGGTATAATGGTCGGTAAATGCATATCCATGTTCGGTTCTTTCGGGCATATCATTGGTAAGGACAGGATTGAGCCAAAGAGTAGTGACGCCCAACTGATTGAAATAATCCAAATGATTGATAATCCCTTGCAAGTCACCGCCATGACGATTAAATACAGTGTCCCGGTTGAGACTTTGATCTCTCATTCCCGGTATTCTGTCATTGCTATAATCTCCATTAGAAAAGCGATCCGGCATAATCAGGTACATCAGATCAGAACAAGTGGCGCCCCTTGCATAGGTTATACCATTTCCCTTTTGATTTTTTTGCCCCAGTGGCCATTTTAACGCGATATCACCAATTTTGATGCTAACAATACCCGGCTTTGCAGATGGCGATATATGTACATCCAGAGCATAGTATTTTTTGTTTTCCAGCCGATGAATTTTTCGCAATTCAACACCGGGATATGAGATCATGACATTCTGACGATTAAAATCAGCGGTATTACCCTTGACTATCACCTGCACATTGTTATATTTCATGCCTATCCACCAATTAGTGGGATACAATTGAATATCTTGTTGATGATTATTAGAATACGATGGATTAAAGCTCCCTGTTAAAAGGAATAATGACAAAATAATAAAAAATCGCTTCACATTTATTCAATTAAAAATTAAGATAAACCTATTATGGAGTCAATAAATACACAATGTATGGGCATAATTATTTGACGCCCTGCATAAGTTTTTTGACCCATGGAGAAATGATGATTAGCACAACTCCCGCAATCAACGCATAGATACCCAGCATCTTATAACCATCGGTATATGCTTCCATGGCAACAGATGCCGGAGCATTGTCGTCGGCAGTTGCCAAGCTGGCACCTATGAGTCCCGCCACATACTGACCGTATGCAGATGCCAAAAACCACATACCCATCATGATTCCCTGGAGTCTTGCCGGAGACAATTTGGTCATGATAGACAGACCAATTGGAGACAGGCAAAGCTCGCCAAATGTAATTACCAAAAGAGCAATGGTAAATATATCCAATGAAGATATACCATCCACGGCAAAGAAACTTGTTGTAAATAAAGTGTAATATCCTAATCCCAACAATATGAAGCCGAGTCCAAATTTGATAATGGTATTAGGTTCAAAGCCCTTCTTATCCATCCATAGCCACATCAAGCCAAACAAGGGTGCTAAAGCGATGATAAAAAATGCTCCGGCTGAATTATTTACACCATTGGGGTCCATGGTGATCCCCAAAAGATTGTCATTCAAATTTTTAGCTGCAAAAATGCTTAATGAACCGCCACTCTGCTCATATATCCCCCAGAAAAGGATCGAAAAGACAATAAAAACCAATGCCGCCCATAGCTTCTTACGTTCTTTTTCTGTAACTTTAGACATCTCATAAAAGAGATATATCAAAGTCAGCGGACCGATGGTGTACATAAAATAATCAGTGTATTCGGGCTTGGAGACCATTATCTGAATGACGGGAATAATGATGAGTGTACCGATATAAACAGCGTATTCTACCCACTTAGGAAGTGGCTTGGTCTGCACTAATGCATCAGGATGTCCGGGCTGGAGGCCTATTGGACCTAGCCTTTTCTTTGTAAACGAAAAATTAATCAAACTGATTATCATGCCTATCGCCGCTAATCCGAATGCTACATTCCACCTATGTGCTTCATCAATGACGCTGCTCAACATATAACCTTTACCGATAGCGACACAAATATACCCTCCTAAAAATGCACCCAGATTGATCCCCGCATAAAACAAGGAAAATCCGGCGTCCCTTCTTGCATCCCCATCTTTATACAATTCACCAACCATGGTGGATATGTTGGGCTTGAAAAATCCGGTTCCGATGATAATAAATGACAACCCAAGGAAGAAAAACGAATGTGGATCGACTGCGAGTAAAGCACTTCCTCCAATCATTAACAAACCTCCCCAGAATAGTGACTTCCTGAATCCCAATATTTTATCCGCGAAGAGCCCTCCGATAAAGGTAAATG
>CAKUWM010000291.1 GCA_934699305.1 uncultured Saprospiraceae bacterium
TGAAGCACTTGACCAGATTGAAGAAACTCATAAATTTAGCTATCAAATTAGATTGGTTGGTAAGAAATCCATTTGTTAATTTTAGCATAAGATTTTTAAAGACGGAACGAGACATTCTTAACAAAAATGAATTGGCCGTTATTGAGGGAGCGAGTTTCGATCGTCCATGTTTAGAAATTACTAAGGATATGTTTGTTTTTTCATGTTATACAGGGTTGTCCTATATTGATATTCAAAAACTAAATAGAGATCACCTTGTCAGAGGTAATGATGGTGGGCTTTGGATAAGAACCAAACGGGTAAAGACAAACATCCCTATAAAAATTCCTGTTTTAGACAAAGCACAGAGGATATTAAATAAATATGCTAAACATTATCGTTTAATCTCATGTGACGCTATCCTTCCAATTTATTCAAATCAAAAGACCAATCAATATCTTAAGGAGATTGCGGAGGAACTTAACATTCGAAAAAAGTTGACTTTTCACGTTGCAAGACACACTTTTGCCACCTTAATAACGCTTTCCAATGGGGTTCCAATCGAGACAGTGGCCAAGCTTTTGGGTCATACAAAATTAACCACAACCCAAATTTATGCTAGGGTTTTGGATGATAAAATAAGTGAGGACATGAAAAACGTTCAGGAGATTTTAAATATGAATTAGTAGGATGTGGAAGTTTGATTTGTTCTTGTCAAATAGATTAAGTTTTGGTATTCATAAGTTAAGCGACGCTTTCAGATGATAAAATACAATTCATCAATTGCTTTTATTATCTCGATAGTAGAAACTTCATAGACTGAAGATCTTGTGTCGTGAGGTTTCTGAGTTCGAGTTTCCCTGCCCATATAAAAGCTGAAGAGAAATTATCGACTTTAATTGTTTAAAATTCAGCCGAAAAAATCTTCAAGTGCAATATGGGTGCAATGCTCAGCTGTTTTCTATAATCAATTTTTATTTTTTGATATTAAATGATAGAGTATTTTATTTTTTATAATTCGATATCAAAAGATTTGAGTTTCCATAATGTATTCAGTTGAGTTTCTTAATTCTACGGAAAAGCTATAGTCCAAAAATTGCTTCTAATTCCATCTGCAAAACTGTAAGTATACATTTCCTTGCAAAAAATGAATTTTTTGAATTAATAGGGTAGGAATTTTAATATAATCGAAAGGTTAATATGCTAAAGTTTTAAAAAAAATAAGGAAAGAAAATATAAGATTTCACCTTAGTAGGTCTAAGGTAAAACCTTAGTTGATTGTGATTTAAATATGGTTAATTGCTGTAAGAAACATAGATAGAGAATCATAATAGTAACTTCTTTGAAGCAATTTAATTTTTATAATTAGAAGAATAATTCATAATGTAAAATTAATTATTTGATTTTCTAAACAAATTTTAAAATTCATTTCTATGAAAAAACTATTCATTCATTGTTTTGTATTCTTCTTTGCATGGTTTCCAATGACCATATTTTCACAGGACTTGCCAGAATTTGTCCCATTAAGCCCTAATGCGGCATCAATTGTAAAATATGGTGAGATTCCTGTCGGTCATTTTACAGGAGTTCCTAATATTGGGATTCCAATTTATACAATAAACTCAGGGGAACTGACACTTCCTCTTACCTTAAGTTATCATGCAGGAGGCAACAAGGTGGAAAGTATAGCTTCATGGGCGGGACTTGGATGGTCGTTGGGCTCCGTGCCATCTATTTCTAGAAGGGTTCAGGGAATTCCAGACGAGGGAGCAGGAGGGTATTTTGACAAATTTTCGAATAAAACAGTATATCAATTATGGAATGAGAGAAATACTAATACAACAGCGTACGGAGCATATAAAGAAGCTCTTTATAATGGGACAGCTGATTCCGAACCTGATATTTTTAGTTATAGTCTTCCTGAAGAGAGTGGTAAATTCTTTTACAATCAAGAAGAGGGAACCTTTATAACCTTTCCAAAATCTAATCTAAAAATTACTAGGAACGGTAATAATTTTACATTAGTAACCCAAAATGGAGTGGAATATTATTTTAATATAATAGAAACTACAATTAGTAATGGGGTTACGCAAGGAAAACGTATTAATTCCACATGGTATGCTTCAACTATCACTTCGCCTTCAAAAAAAGACATTATACGTTTTAGTTATCAAATGGAAAATCATATTACTAAAACTAAGAATGTTGTAAACAAATACCACTATTTAGGTGGGGTAACAAATGGGTTGCCTTCTGATAGCGGAAGTTTGTTGACCATTAACTCAACTAATGCCATTGTGGTTGATTCTATTCTTTTTGACGAAGGTTATATAAAGTTTAATAGAAATGTGGGATACAGGGATGATCTTGATGGAGGTAAAAGCCTTAATAATGTTTCAGTATATGATGCTAAAAACGAACTTCTCAGTAAACACCAATTTACCTATAGATATAAACAAGGCACAGCTGGTGGTACATCATGTTATAATGCCGACAGTTATAGCAGAAGGTGGATGTTACTAGATAAAATTGAACAAGTATCGGTAACTGATCCTGATATTAAACTATCACATCTTTTCACTTATAATGAAAATGGATTTCCTTCTTGTAGATACAGTGCCGCCCAAGATTATTGGGGGTATTACAATGGAGAGGACTTAAATGCAGACCTGACTCCCCCTTATTACCTTCCAGGTCAAAGTAATCAAATTTCTGGGGCAGAAAGAGGCGTCGATCCAACAAAATCACATTATGGTATTTTAACTAAAATCACCTATCCAACAGGTGGTTACACCGAGTTTGATTTTGAAAATAATATGGTTTATGCAAATGATCTTCCCCCGCAATATGTTTCAAATAATCAAATATTAGCAGGTGAGGAATATTTTGATGCAGGAGATACACCAGACGGAACTGATCTTTTTCAAAAAACATTCACTATTAATAATCCAACAGATCCTGTATTAAATAATAATAATATTAATGGAGGTGCCAATGTTAGCTTTACCATTGGAAATCCAGGGTGCGATTTGAGCGGAGGATCAAACCCTTGTGCTTTGTTTACTATTACTACTCCTACATCTAACATGTATTATATTCAAATAGAAGGTTCTTCTTTTTATTTGCCTAACGGAACATATACAATGACCGCTAGTTTTAATCAGCCTTATCCTGGAAATGATTACCAAGACTTTTATTTTATTGCCAATTGGCAAGAGATTGATCCCAATCAATCAGGAAATACATATTCAGGTGGTTTACGGATCAAACAAATCAGAAGCTATGTCAATGCAACTTCCCAACCAATGACAAAAAATTATAAGTACACTACCACCTTTGATTCGTCTGTTTCATCTGGAGATGTTTTTAGCACCCCTAACTTCAGTCATGTTCAAAATGTAACTTACAATACTCTGGGTAACGGACAAAATGGTGGTGGATCGTTTACATCTCTTCTTCTAAGAGTTCGATCAGTAAGTAATATGCAACAAGTCACACATTCCGGATCGGCTGTTGGATACAGAACGGTTTTTGAAGAAATTGACAATGCCAATGAGAGAGGGTATACGGAGTATCAATTTTCTAATAGTAGAGATGAAGGTAATGATAGTTTTCCCTACCCACCAGCAGAGAGCTTAGAACTTGAAAGAGGACAACTCCTTAGACAGAAAAGTTTCAAAAAGGCAAGTACAGGATTTGATTTAGTTCAAGATAAGCATTTAACCTACACAAAAGTACCATTCGATATAGGGAGTGTACATCCCAAATCTTCTTTTGCAATTAAATGGGGGAGTTTGATAATTGATGAAACACAAAACCCGCTTGTTTATTTAGATTTAAGTATGATTGATTATTTTGTGAAAGGTGGCTGGTATAATTTGTTTAGTGAAGATGTCACGAACTATTATGACAATGCCATTAGTACAACTAGTACCTATTTTTATTATGACAACCCTGTTCACTTATTAAAAACTAGGACAGAGACCATTGACAG
>CAKUWM010000292.1 GCA_934699305.1 uncultured Saprospiraceae bacterium
GAGTATCTTTATTCTGCAATGGAAGATTACAAAATCGATATTATGATTGATTCCGGCCCTAATGCTCGATCAATACAATTATCGCTTAATCCTTTTACGTTAATCGGTGCAACTACCCGTCAAGGCCTATTGACTTCTCCTATGAGAGCAAGGTTTGGGATAAGCTTTTTATTAGATTATTATGATATTTCAACATTAGAAGGAATCATTCAAAGAGCAGCAAAAATCTTACATGTTAAAACAGAATTAAACGGTGTCCATGAAATCGCTCGAAGAAGCCGTGGAACACCACGTATAGCTTATGCTTTACTGCGTCGAATGAGAGATTTTGCCCAAATAAAAGGCAATGGAATTATCACACTTGATATTGCACAAATGGGCTTAAATGCACTCAATGTGGATGAATGCGGACTGGATGAAATGGATAATAAGATTCTAAGAAGTATAATCGAAAAATTCAATGGCGGTCCGGTAGGCATCAATACCATTGGAACAGCAGTAGGCGAGGAGAGTGGAACTATTGAAGAAGTGTACGAACCATTCTTAATCATGTCCGGTTTTATTCAAAGAACACCTCGTGGAAGGATAGTTACACCAAAGGCATATAAACACCTCGGATTTAATGCTCAAAGTTATCAGCAAACATTGTTTGAAGATTAAAATCTATTATCTTTTTGTAATCTACTGATTTTCGATTGTATTTTATCTTCAACCCTAATTCAACAGTAATGGTTTTGAAAAGCCTTATAATGCTGATTATGAGGACAATCGCAATATACGAATTCTTTCAATGATTTCTTTAAAACATTGATTACGAGTTGTAAATCGATTCCGTATGTGTCTTGTACGGAATGTGGGTTCAAAATAAATGCATTGTATTTGTTATGCCTGTGCCTTAGGTGAACTAAAATTTAGCGGTAAAATAGTTTGCTCTTCAACATCCTGAATGACCCCGTGTGCCTGCTCATATCGACCTATATTATCGTTCAATGCATTAAGTAAACGTTTAGCATGATGAGGCGTTAAAATTATCCTAGATTTAACCTTTGCTTTAGGTATATTGGGCATAACCCTGATAAAGTCTAATACAAACTCAGAATGACTGTGAGTAATTATGGCCAAATTAGAATAGATACCATCACCGATTTCTTCATTTAGTTCAATATTTAGTTGATTTTCATTTTGTCCTGCCATATTTATATTAATTTTGATGAACAAAGTTATCAAATAATTCTATTTTCTTTGTGTAATCTATTTTTAATTCAATAATTCATATTATGTCTTTATCAAAAAATATATACATTTTAATTCTTATCACCTTTTATAGTATTTCCGGTTATGGTCAGATGTATGTTAAAATTCATGTTAAACCAAATACTTATACTGCACTTTTTGATTCGTTACACATACCCTCGAATATCAACAACTGGAATCCCGGAGCATTTACCAAATTAATAGCTGATAATGTTTATGAAATACCCGAATTTACCGGTGTTATGGAGTATAAAATAACACGGGGTACCTGGAATGCCGTAGAAGGTAATGCAACAGGTAAAGACATTAGCAACAGAACACTATCTTATAAAGACGCTGATACGGTATTGATAGAAGTAGAATCATGGAAGGACCTTTATTCGTCATCAACACATACAGCAAATAAGGAAGTAAAAATTTTGAAAAGTGACTTTCCATTGACCCTCTTTAATAAAAAAAGAAGAGTATGGATATATCTCCCTGAAAGATATAATTCAGGTGACGACAAATTCCCAGTAGTATATATGCATGATGGTCAGAATTTATTTGATAGAGCATTAAGCTTTGCCGGGGAATGGCAAGTGGATGAGGCTATGTCAGTATTCGCTAAAGAAAACCTGGATTGTATAGTTGTAGGTATAGACAACGGTGGTGGCGATCGCATTGACGAATATACACCTTATAAGAATCCAAAATACAATGGCGGTAAAGGAGAAGATTATACCGCATTTTTAGTTAATACTTTAAAACCTTTTATTGACAAATATTTTAGAACTTTGCCGGAACCGGAACATACCGGAATAGCCGGTTCTTCATTAGGAGGATTAATAAGCTTTTATACTGCTATAAAGCATCCAAATATTTTTGGTAAAGTGGGTGTTTTTTCTCCATCATTCTGGTATTCAGATAGTCTGATTGCGGATGTGAAGGCGTTCGTAGCTGATCCGAACCAAAAATTTTATTTTGTAGCAGGTCAAAATGAAGATGAAGATATGGTGCCCGATATTGATAAGTATATTGATTTATTAAACAATGCCGGAGTATCAAATTCTCAAATATTTAAACTAATCAAGCAAGATGGGCAACACTCTGAATGGTTTTGGGCACGAGAATTTCCAGCTGCATATACATGGTTAGATTTATGGGGTATTACATCTAATTCAAATAAAATCCATACACCATTCTCATATATTTCAATCTTACAATCTCCAAGTCAAATGCCTATCATCATTATAAATAAACAATTACCCGGGAAATCAACTTTGACAGTAAGAAACCTTTCTACCGGCAAAATGATTTCACAACAAAATGTCATGCCCGGTGATACCATTCGATTTGATCGAATTAAAAGTGAAGGAGCTTATAGTGCGACATTGCTTTATCAAGATTTAAAACAGACTATCAAGTTTGTTAAAATAAATTAGAATTAATATGCTTATCAATTTAAATATTATAAATAACTTTGAATATATTTTAAAATTATGAGAAATAAGTAAATACTTTTAAAGTGTGTATAAAGCATTTGCCTTTTTATTCTTTTAATTTTGAGTAACGATTATTCCTTGATTTATTTCCGAATTGTATTAAACCTATAAAAATGAGAATATTTTGTCTTTTTTTATTAATTACATCAACATATTTAGTTAAAGCACAAGTAATTACTTCGTCTTCTAATCCGGTCATTGGAACAATACTAACACAAAGTGGTGCCATTGGCTTTGATACCAATCAACTAAAAAAGACAGGTGTAAATCAAAGTTGGGATTTTAAAACATTGGTTCACAATGGAGTAAAAATTGTAACTAAATATTCAGATTCGAAAACATCAACCTATAGCAGTGTTTTTCCGGAGTCTAATATTTTACAAGAAACTACCAATCAAAGTGATGCATTTTTATTGGTGAATAATTCCGGTAGTCATTTTATCGGTGGCGTTCTTCAGATGCCGGGTGCTCCAAATGGATATATTGCTGCCAAATTTCGACCTACAATAACTTTCTTTGACTTGCCAATGCAATTGGGTAATAAAGGCAATGCAACTACTTCGTTTTTCTACAACATTCCAAAAGAATTTATACCGGATAGTATATTGAATTCAATTCCATTTCAGATAGATTCTTTCCGTATAAGAATAGATATTACTCGTAAATTCAATTGTATCGGTAACGGGACAATTCATTTGCCACAAAAAGATTATTCTGTTGTACAAATGGATTTCAGTATGAAACCTGCACAGAAATTTGAAGTTAAAGTACCTATTTTTGGATGGATAGATGTTTCTCAATTTATAGGTACCGGACAATTTTCAGAATTTATTCCAACCACGGAAGGAATTTACTTTTTATCCCCGGATCATATAGGTCCAGTGGCTGTGTTCAATAGAGCTCCCGGATCAGAGACGTACGATATGGCTCTATTAGATTATGAAGCCATCAACTCATCCAACAAAATAGATAATATAACTTTTAACACTTATCCTAATCCTGCAAATGATGTTATATTTTTGGATGGTAAATTGGACTTCAATGAAGTGAAAATTTATGATATTAAAGGGAATCCCATTTTAATTAAAAAATCAAATAATAAATTGAAGTTTCGGGAAGACTTTTCAAAAGTGGTAGACTATCTCACGACCCAAATATTGGAGCTTTAAGCATTATAAGTGCTGTTTTACGAAAGTTAGGTTGGAAACAAAATATTGTGATAACACTACAC
>CAKUWM010000293.1 GCA_934699305.1 uncultured Saprospiraceae bacterium
TGATTATTTCCAATGCCATCAGTAGTTACCCATTGTGCAGTCCGTATCGAGGAATGTTGATGACGGGCCTATTGCCCTATAATAATAAAGTGCTAACAAATAGCAATTCTCAAAGATATAAGTACGACAACTCTTGGCAAAAAGATGATATTAGTTTTTCTGATGTACTCGTCAAAAACGGGTATGATGCCGGGTATGTAGGTAAACTGCACTTGACTTCACCGCCACCAATTGAAGGAAAAGACTCGGTGATTTGGGATGCATATACACCAAAGGAATTTCGTCATGGTTTTAACTTTTGGTACGCTTATGGGACTTTTGATGAACATAATAATCCGCATTATTGGATTAATGATGCCAAAGAAGATGAAGTCACACAAATAAATGAATGGTCAGCAAAGCACGAAGCAGATGTCATAATAGATTATTTAAAAAATCCTTCAGAGGAAACCCGAAGTGGAAACAAACCTTTTGCCCTTTTTTGGTCGGTAAATCCGCCTCATCCACCATATCAGTATGTGCCTGTAGAATATTTGGAAGATTATAAAGATAAATCGTTGTCAGATTTGTTGGTGCGCGGTAATGTGGATTTGGACACTGATGCTAATGATTTGGCTTTCCATAAAGGCGCTACACGAGGGCGTACCAAATTGGCCACAGAGCATGTCCATGAATACTTTGCCATGGTCACGGGAGTAGATGAACAAATTGGTCGAGTCCTAAAAGCGCTCAAGGATGAAGGTTTACATGATAATACCATTGTCATCATCACTTCAGATCATGGCGAAATGATGGGAAGTCATGGGTTGATGTCTAAAAATATTTGGTACGAAGAATCCATTAACGTACCATTCATTATTAGGTGGCCTGAACGTTTAAAAGCTGGACAAAAATCTGACTTACTCATAAGTCCAACAGATATTATGCCGACAATTTTAAATATGATGGGCGTAACTGACGGAATGCCATCAAATTTAGATGGAAAGGATTTATCAAGCCTAATCCTTGGTAACCACGGTAATGAGCCGCAATCTGTCATGTATTATTTTATTGAAGAAGGACAACCCGCATCTGGACATCGAGGATTGAGAACAAAACGATATACTTATGTTGTAACATTGGACCGTAATGATTCAGAACGTCAGATATTATTTGATAATCAAAAGGATCCTTATCAGTTAAATAACATAGCCAATACAGCTACGGAAATTAAAAATGAATTGCATCAAGAATTATTGAAACAATTAAAATCTAAAAAAGACCCTTGGCTGGAGCGTTACGAGGGGCTTAGAGAAAATTAAGGATCGCCAATTTAAAGTTGGAAAGAAAGTTGCAATGATCGTATTAAATTAAATGACAAAAGACAATGAAAATGATACTTACCGCGTTTATAAATATCAACAGACAATATGTTGCTGTATCGCTGTTGTTTGGAATATCAATGTTCAGTTTTTCTCAAGATAGTTACAGGCCGGCTGTTGAATCATTTGAATCTCCTGCAACCGTAACATTTTATGATAAGGACAACGCAGATCTCAGGTTAAGTTCCGACCACTACTGGTTTGGCAATTCTTCTTTGGAGTGGAATTGGAACGGAAAAAGCAGTTTTGGAACGAAGAATTTTCGCATCCTTTCCCAAAAAGAGAGCCCATTGCGATATGGCGATCATTTTCCGGCTTCGCCCACATTGCAAATGTCAATTTATAGTGAAACACCTCAAAGCGGAAGTATCACCATTGCTTTTGAGAAAGATGAACAGACCAAAGTTCATTTTGATATCGATTTAGATTTTAAAGGATGGCGACGTATTTGGGTGCCGTTTTATGAAATGAAAGGTAATGCTCCCAAAAAAGGTGATCAGGTAGATTATGATTATTTTAAAATAAGTAGTGATTCAAATAGCGGGAAACTGTTTTTTGACGATATTATTTTCTCACAATTTCAAGACGACAGACACCAATATCCAGATGAAATAGTTCCTTTTATAAAGTCGGATACAGATCTGGGGGCAGACCATTGGATGCCTTTGATCAAGAATTATGATCGTATTAAGAACTTGGAAGCAGGCCCAGTTTCTATGGCTATTCGTATGGATCTACAGAAAATCGAACAACAAATTGATCAAGATTTGACCATTGCATCGAGATATAAGGTTTATATGAATACTTTAAAAGAAGATTTCAACAGTCTTAAGCTGAAAGATAATGGCACTACCGTTCAAGGTCCGCCATTGACCTTTAGTTTGAATCAAGAATATATAGATAAAGAACAAGAGTTTAATGAGATTGCTGACCTTGGAAAAGTGATGAACAAACTCAGTAAATTTTATGATCGGGCTACATCAGAACAGCAGAAGGAAATTGCGGATATGTTTATTGCAGGTACCAAGTATTATTTAGATCAAGGCTGGGTAGCTGGTAGTAATGGGGGGACAAGACACCATATTGGATATGCAGTTAGAGAATTAACCGAGGCCTTTTTTAGAATGCGAGTAGTTCTGTATAAACAAGGCTTGCTGAACGAGGTTGGTGGGAGTTTACATTGGGTCTATAATTTAGGAATGCTTTTAGATGATCCAAACAATTTTTACGTCAATATTGACTATTTGAACACCCAGGCCTATTATCACTTGATGATGATTTTCCTTTTTGAAACTCAGGAAGAACAGGCCGCTTTATTGGCTGGTTATTCAAAATATCTTTCGGTGACCTTGGCGCAACAAAAGGAAGAGTGGGGTTTTAAACCTGATGGGTCTGCTTGGCACCATAATGGACATTATCCCGCATATGGTATTGGTGCATTCGGGACCACTCCAAAAATAATGAAGATTTTGTCTACTACTCGTTTCAGGATTAGACCAGAAGCACATCGTAACTTTAAGAAATCGTTTTTAACTCTGAAAGATTTTAGTCAGTTGTATAATTGGGGCTTTGGTAATTCAGGGCGTCACCCTTTAGAAAATGGTGGTATCCAAACCTTGAAAAATCAATTTTTAATGCTGGCTTTCTCTGGAAATCCGGAAGGAACTGAAGCCATTGATAAAGAAGTTGCCGCAGCTTATTTAAGGTTATGGGGTGATGAAGATGTTCTCAATACGTCCATATTTACTGGTGTAAACAATATTCAGAAAGAACGAATGCCCGGCTATAAGACTTTGCCCTACGCAGCAACTGCTATCCACCGACGTAAAAATTGGGCTGCCTTGATAAAGGGTTATAGTAAATATGTATGGGCCTCTGAAATTTATGTGGATGAAAACCGTTACGGACGTTATCCTGCTAACGGAACGATCCAATTGCTCAACGAAAAGGGCGAAAAGGGAAGCGGCTTTAGACAAGAGGGTTGGGACTGGAACCGCTATCCGGGAGCAACAATTATTTATTTGCCTTTTAAGGAATTAGAGCCAAAAATGCCGTTGATTATGTTCCGCTCCAATGAGACTTTTGCTGGTGCAACACAGCTGGATGGAAACGGAATTTTTGGAATGATCCTGAATGAAGATAAGGGCTCTAATGCTGATGGGAATGAAGTCAGAGTAGGATTCCCTGGGAAATTAAATGCTAAAAAATCGGTGTTTTCATTCGATGGAAAACTTATTTCTATAGGCACAAATATTTCAAGTATCGACGAAGAAAATCCAACACAAACAAATATTTTCCAATCCTTTATGGAAGATAAAAAGCAAACACTCTACACCTCTATTGGTGATATGAAGAAGTTTCCTATTAAAGCCATATTGAAATCGGATGGAACGCAAAACAATTGGGTTGTTGACCCTTATGGCACTGGATATTATATTGTTTCCGATAATGATGTTCACTATAAAAAGGAACTTCAAAAATCGTATCATAACAAATACTCCATAAACACTGGGAAAATGAATACCAAAGGCAAAGGTGCCAAAGAGACTGAGGGTGATT
>CAKUWM010000294.1 GCA_934699305.1 uncultured Saprospiraceae bacterium
CCGGATATCATAGCTATCGATAGCTTCTTTCATTAGTTGAATAGCCTTTATTCTATTTTCGCCCCATACAATCAGCTTTGAAATCAGAGGGTCAAAAAATACAGATACTTCATCTCCTTGCTTATAGCCTCCATCTACTCTGATATGCTCACCTTTTGGTTCCGAATAATTTTCAAGAATGCCGATAGAAGGCATAAAATTATCAAAGGAGTCTTCTGCATATACTCTTAACTCAATGGCATGTCCATGGATGCGAAGATCCTCTTGTTTAAAACCTAAAACATGACCCCTTGCAATGTTAATCTGCTCTTCAACGAGATCCAACCCGGTAATGAACTCTGTCACGGGATGTTCGACTTGAAGGCGTGTATTCATTTCTAAAAAATAAAAATTTAATTGCTCATCGACAATAAATTCAACAGTCCCAACACCTCGATACCCACATGCCTTAGCAGCATTTACAGCGGCTTGACCCATTGCCGCCCGCATCTCAGAGGTGACAACAGAACTGGGCGCTTCTTCAACGACCTTTTGATGCCGACGCTGTATTGAGCATTCCCTTTCAAACAAATGAAATACATTGCCATGCTCATCAGCAATAACCTGTATTTCAATATGTCGAGGTTTCACAACATACTTTTCTATCATCACTGCACCGTCCTTAAAAGCAGAGATAGCTTCACTGACGGCTCTATCGTAGGATTCATCAAATTCTGAATCATGATTAACAACGCGCATACCTTTTCCACCTCCACCGGCTGCTGCTTTTATCAGGACAGGGTATCCCACTTGTTGAGCCGCCTGTCTGGCAACAATACGATCATTGATCAACCCAACCGTTCCCGGCACCATGGGAATATTAAACTTTTTAACTGCTTCTTTGGCTGCTAACTTATTACCCATTACTCTTATAGCTTCAGGTGATGGACCAATAAAAATAAGACCAGCTTTCTCAACCTGCTTTGCAAAGTCTTCATTTTCACTCAAAAACCCATATCCCGGATGAACACCATCAGATCCTGAATCTAACGCAATTTCAACTAATTTTTCAGCATTTAAATAAGATTCACTCAATACATTGCTTCCCAAATACCAAGCCTCATCGGCTTCGAGTGTATGTAAAGCGTGCCTGTCCGCATCAGAAAATACAGCAACTGATTTTATTCCCAACTTCTTGCAAGTCTTTATTATTCTAACCGCAATTTCACCTCTATTGGCAATGAGTATTTTATTCATTCCTTAATATTATTTACCAAATATAGCAATTACAACATTTATCACTTATTTAACTTTTTTATAGATACCTCATATTTCAAAATAACAAACATATTATATCTTATTTGAATATTTAAGTTATAAATAATAAATTTGATATAAATAATAAAATTATATAATTTATGAAATAAATAATAAAACTAAATACGGGAAGACTTAACGTTTCAATATTTGCTTATTCATTAATTCAGAAAACTTAAATGCTGGTTTAATATCAAAATCAATATCCTCTATCTTAGATACTGGCACAATACCTTGCACTGCATTTGTACAATATGCCGATATAAACTCATTACAACGGGTTGGTGAAATCATTATCTCATGGCACATTATATTGTTTTCTTTACAATATTCAATAACTACTTGTCTCATAACGCCTTCTAAACATCCGGATTCGAGAGATGGAGTAAAGTGATTTCCCTCTTTATCAATGAAAAAAATATTGGATGAAATGCATTCTACTATCTCACCTCTTTCATTCAATACTATGAGATCGTCCAAATCCCTCTCCTGCCGCTCCAATGATAACAATACTTGCTCAGACTTAGCTAACAATTTATAGCTTCCTAATCCTTGAGAAAATAGACGTAAGGATTGAGCAAAAGCAACCATCTTTTTATGGGCTTTCAAGATATTGAGGGGGTTGTCGTGGTCGCTTAATGAAATCTGTATAATTGCCTGATTATTTTGTGGAAAATAAAGGCCGTTGCCATCTCTAATTACATTCAATCTTAATCTTCCACTATAATGTTCCGGATAATAACCATTTAGAAATTCCGAAAAATGATATCTCGAAAGCAAGTAATCCGGAATTATTAATTTAAGCTTATTGGCAGTACGTAATATTCTTTCGTAATGTAGATGAATAAGTGGAATCGCACCATCCAGAACTAAAATAGACTCAAAAAATCCATCTCCATACAATTGTCCTCTATTCATCTTATGTGAGATTATAGTTTAAGAGCTCTTGTCATTTCTCGCTTACCTGGCGGACCTGGTAATGGCTCAACAACAAATCCAGCAGCTTTCAAATTTCGTTTTACATATCCTTTTGCACAATATGTTACCAAAATCCCACCCGGCGAAAGCATTTTATAAAGATGTATAAAAAAATCTTGTGTCCACAATTCCGGTTGGACTTCGGGTGAAAAAGCATCAAAATATATTAGGTCAAATGAATTATTGGTCGTAAAATCAAGAAAATCAATTTCAACCTTTTGGAGTATAAAACCTTCTTGTATAGTTACCGTTTTATTCCAGTTTGCCTCATGAATATCATTAAATCCGCGATCATCATCCATTTCACCAAACAGCATACTCTTGAATTCCATCAAATTATCCATATTAATGGGAAACTTTTCCAGTGCGGTGTAGTGAATAGTAGAATCCTTTGACTTTGACTTCAGCGTGGCCCATGCATTAAGTCCGGTACCAAACCCTATCTCAAGAAGGTGAATGGAACTTTTAGATTCGAGTAACTTAAGTAAACCCGCCTTGATAAAAACATGATTGGTTTCAGTCAGTGCTCCGTGTCGTGAATGATATAAAGCATCAAATTGTTTAGAATAATAGGTTGGTGACTTATCTTCAGTAAGTACTACTTCTTTGGTCATAAAAAAAATGCCGGAAAATCCGGCGTATTTCATTAAAAAAGGTGCTTGATAATCAATTGATAGTCAACTATTAAGTACAACTAATTACTTATTAATTGAAAACAAATTGGTCAAACCAGTTGTAATCGAAGTGTTATAAGGGCATCCGTAACCTCGGTTACATGAAGTTGTACCAAAAACTACCACTGCCAGCATAAAAATAGCGATAATTTTTCCAAAAATTTTCTTGTTACTCATGGTCTTTTATTTAATTGATGGTGCAAAGTTAATATAAAAAATAAATTTTGTATTTTTCTAAAACGAAAAATTGTAAATATTATTTATAAATAGGTAAATTTTATTTTCTTTTTTGTGTAAATAAATATTTTTTTTATTCCATTATCATATATTGATTTCATTAGAGTCTGATTATCAATTATTTAAAATTTTAAAAAAAATCTATTAAAAATGTTGTAAATTAGAACCTCTTCTTTATCTTTGCAGCCGCTAATAGCAAATTGACCGATGGTGTAACGGTAGCACAACAGATTTTGGTTCTGTTTGTCAAGGTTCGAATCCTTGTCGGTCAACAAGAGACCTTCCATTGCGAAGGTCTTTTTTTTAACATCCCATATAACCTAACAACCAATAGGCAATAATAAAAACTATTATTGTACCGACACAGCCACCACCCCACTTCCATGCAGCAATTCCTGCTAAAACTGTTCTTAAAAAAGACATATATTTAAATTAAAAATGAATAATGTTTTATTGTCATCTTATTTTATTCCCTTCGGATTATAATCATCTCACTGGTATTAAAGTCAGACTTTAATACGACTTCATTTTGTTTTCCTTTTTCATTAATCCACCTGATAGCACAAGTATTAGGCGGAATACTTCCCAAATTATCTGCATATAAAATCAAATAATTATCCATCCCCTTGACAAGAGGCAAATATAAACGTATCGGTTCTTTGGTTATTAATTGCTTCTGCAATATCCATTCACCATTGAATTTCAAAGAGATAGTATCA
>CAKUWM010000295.1 GCA_934699305.1 uncultured Saprospiraceae bacterium
TTCATCGTAAAAAGTGTCAAAACTTATCTCTCCAGACTTATCAATTATTTGTTGAATTTGTCTGTAACCCAAGTTAGTTTCTTGCCTCCTTAATTTGGCTTCCGTTTCAAGCATTCTACTTTCTTTAATGCTCTGTAAATATTCAGTAATACCAATTTTTTGAAAGTCTAAGATTGCTATGACTTTTAAATTGAATAAGTGGTCGGTGAGGTCGTTGAATTTCAATTTTGTAATTACGTTAGGTTGTCAATATAAAATCTTGCTACGCCTTCAATATAGTTGTCTTTAAGCGAATTTTTTATTGCTTTTTTTAAGTTTTCAGACTCTTGCATTGCTTCAATATAATATATGGTTTGATGTTCCAAGACCCAAAAGGAATTGAACTTTGAATAATCGAACGAATCGATATTCATTAGCCATTCATAATAAGGTCTTTGCTTTTCTTTGCACCTTGCAATTAATCCTTGAATTTCAGGTGTAAAAGATAGCTTAAACTTAAACATAATATTCACAACTTGACTTAATCTAAAATTGTCATAAGTATTGAAAAAATTATGTGATTCATCAAGTTTTGATTGGTCTTTCACAGATGAGTAGAACACTTTGAATAAGCTATAATTGAAGTCAATTAATTCAAAAAGAGTTGCTGTGTGGTATAATTCAGCATCAAATTTTTTATTAAGCCTATTTGTTATTATTTTTTTAATAACGCTTTTGGTTTCCTTGTCAGATTCAGAAAGAGCATAGCAAATTCTATTGAGTTTATTGTCGTTCTCAGAAATAATATTTTCATCTATTTTTTTAACTTTTAAATAATTAAGTATGAACGCTTTTATTTCTTTTTTTGAGGCACTTTCAACAAAGTTTTTGACTGCTTTAGAAAACACACTTGAACTATGATTGTCATACTTAATAAGTAAGTCGATTATCTTAGTGATATTCTCTTTTGAAATATCTTTTCTATAACTTAGAAGTTGATTTAACGCTCCAAAAGGTACAAGGTTTCTTTTTTCTATATTTGAAACTAACATTAGGACTTTAGATATAATCAAATTTATTTCTTTTTCATCAGCATCTATCCTAGAACAAATTAAAACAGTATTTGATATGAAACGTTCAATTTTCTTTTCAAAATAATAAGATTTCGCTTTCTTTTTTAGTTTATTATTAGAGCGTGCTAAATTATCTAACAAAGTATTCAGTTCAACTACAATATTTGTTTCTCCAGTAGTTGTTATGGTATTTATTTCATATCTGTTTAGTAAGGCTCTTGCTTTATCGTACCTAACGTGGAAAGCCCACATTTTAATAAACATATTCCCTATGGCTTCGTATTTTGAGGAGTTTGGATTAACAATATTATGTAAGGCAAAAATTGATTCCAGTACCTTGGTAGCTATACTTTCATATTCGTAGAAATAATCAAAAATGATATAGTTATATTCAAGAAAGGAATAGAACCTTAAAAAAGAAGCTATTAATGCGTTACTTCTTTTATTATGATACCTAGTACCATGTTTGTCATAAAAATACATTTTACGAGCTTCATCTAATATTTCGTCTATATGATGTGTTGCATTGCTATAAAATTTATCGTCTTTTAACCAGTTGAATATATCTACAAAATATGGTGCTGTACTTTTAATATAAATCTCATCATCATTTAAACTTTCCACTTCGATACTCTCTAGTAGTGAATTTCTATCGTCATCAAAATAACTACTTTTAATTACCTTTTTTAATTGCAGTAAGTTGTATTTTGAAATAGTATATAATATAGGGTTGTTTTGTCTATTTGATGTGTTTAAGATGTTTTGGTATATTTTTACTGATGTACCAAAATTCCCAAGCAAATAACTAGCATAACCATTTCTTAATTGTTCAAAAAGAGAGGTTTTGTCATTTTGATTTTCAATTATGGTTTCAGCTTTTTTTAGGTCAAGCCTTTCAAAGTTACACCTAGCACAATCACAACCTTTGTAGGTGTATAAATCGTGAATACAGATTCTGTCTTTAAACTCTTTGCCATTCCAGCTTAGATGATTAATGTAATTGTTTTTAAAAAAATTTACAACAGTTTCTAATTTTTCGTCTTGATTTTCGACACAATTCTTTCCGTCAGCATATATTAGTTTCTTCTTTTTAAGTGATATTTTTGAAAGTAAGTTATAGAGGTCTTCATTATCTGATTTGAGATTAAAGTCATAAATATTTGTGCTATATCTTGTGCCTTTTATAAATGGGAGTTTTGTTATAACACTTGAAGGAAGCATATTTATTCCTTCAAAGTATTGGAGAGTTAAGTATGCTTTATCTATTATGTGTTTGTCTTTGATGTTTTCTTCAATTAATGAGTAGTCACCGTTAGAAGATAAATTAAACTTGTGTTTTCTAATTTGATGTTCTTTAGACCAGTTAATATCATTAAGCAATCTTTTAAAATTATCAACTTTTATTTCATTTTCTGTTGGAATATAGATTTGAAGTTTCGGCTTTTTAATATTCTTTTTTTTCGATTTTAATTCTTCTTCTTTTGTCTTTAGTCTTTCAGGAATTGTATTGTCTAATTGAATTGAATACCAATAAGCATTATCATTATTTATATCGCATAGAACAAAAAGAACAGGTTCGGTAATTTCATAGTAATACTGCCTTATATGTCTTAACTCTAACGAAAAACTTATTTTTCCTTTTTCAGGATGATTCTTTTGTTTTATTATTTTTAATGGCTTATCAGTACCTTTATTTTGGAGGTCAAAAAATAGAACTTGTTTATCGTTATTAATATCGAAGACTTGATAATAAAAATCAATACCAATTTCTCTCCTGCCAGATTCACTTTTGACTAATTTGAGTTGATTATCATTAAAAAGGTCAAATAACTTATTATTCAATAGATTATTGGCTACTTCTTCAATATGGTCGTTATCTTTTTTTGTATTGTTCATCACTCAAATATATTTAAAACTCTCTATTAAATTAAGTTAGAAAACTCTATGTTATCAAATCTTATAAACGATTTGAGATTAAATAAGTTTAATTACTTTTACAGAGTAAAATATTATATAAGAATAGAAAAAACTTAAATATACGGAAGCGTTAAGCTGTTGTTCAGTAAAGAAATCGCCAATTTTTAAACAGTAAGAATAACAAGTGAAATGCTCTCGTCCATAATGGGCGTGAGTTAGTACTTGTTTACTGTGGGTTTTGGCGAACCTCTTTACTGCAAGGCTTGAAACCTCACGCTTCTTTTTGCAGTAAATTAATCTTTCGCCTAGGGGTTTGGTGGAGCAATTAAACTTATTAGATGCTTAACAAAATTCTAAATTCAAAGTATTTGCCTTATTTGGGCGAATTAATTTTACCTACTATCTTATCATATCTTTTTGCATTCTTTGTTTACAGTATTGAAATTGATAGTTATGATTACTATGGAGATGAGATAATATTTACTTTTAGCTCACTTTTATTTTTCATTGTTTTAGTCGAATGGTTTAGAAGAAGAAAGTACAAAAATGATAGTCCTTATTTAATTAGGTATTTGTATGTGCCAATATTAGTTGTGGCTTTTGTTTTGGGAATTTGGTATGTTAATATGTTAGCCGAATAAGAATGAATTAATTTTAACTATTTATATATAACTATTATGATGAAAACAAAATTTACTTGTGTTGTATTTATTTTACTGATTTTTATTTCAGCCTGTTCAAGCGATGATGACAATAATGATTCAGATGGTTCTTTAATAGGAACGTGGGTTGGTGTATCTAGCACTTTTAATGGGCAAAATACAGGTGTGCCTGATAATAGTATTGTGATATTCACATCGGATAATCGAGCTGAATTTATTTACGAAGGGTTTGGTAATAACGGAGAAGATATTACAGAG
>CAKUWM010000296.1 GCA_934699305.1 uncultured Saprospiraceae bacterium
CCAGAGGGTTCCATAATAGGGCCCTGTTTAATTTATTCCTTTTCAATAGGAAGATTAAGTTGAGTAATAGCCTCAATATGTTCAATGACTTTAAGGACTTCATAACTTTCGTTTAGTCCTTTAGCACCTCTAGTTTGGATTGTTTTTAAATTAACTTTAAATAAATCGTCTTTTCTAAACGAAATAATATTTTTATTAACTTTATCTAAGAAGTCTTCATCTTTGATGGTAGCATAGAAAGGCTTTTCGCCACCTGTAGACAGTCTCCATTTATTATCATCTTTAAGAGCAACATTCACTAAAGAGACTGTTGTTTCTCTGATGCTTTCATTCAGTAGGATTTCGGGAATCTCTTTCTCAGATGGTTTAACAAAATACTTCGCATCCTGATAAGTAAGTTTTTCTATAGTTTCATCATTTTCATTCTTAAATGAAAGCTCATCAATATTTTCACTGTCAAGAATGGATAGGGTATCTTCAAGTTTTTGTCTTACAGCTAAGGAATTGTATAGTTTAAAAGTCTCAGGCGTAACTGTAATATTACAATGATTAAATGAAATATTAATGTTGCCATCTTTCTTTTCTGTGGCCTTTTGTGGGATTGTCCCCATAGACTGTTTAATTAAGCTAAATAGATTTGGTAAACTGTTAATTCCTGTAACAAATCCTATGGCAGATAATATAGATAGAACAGATTGAGCCTCTTGGGTTGAAAATAGATTTACAGCAGTAGTGCCAGCGCTAAGCATTACTTCGAATGAACCTTTTTTTACGGATTGAACTCTGACGGAAACTTTCTGATGCCCAATTATTGAAGCAGATTCTTCTATAAGTTCGCTAAGAGATATTAAAGATCGTGCAAAATCCTTCATTTCAATTGATCCGTCGTGTATAGCGGGACCATCATATACAACACTAAATTTTTCAGTTGAATTTGAACTCATTACTTTAAAGTTATCAGTTTTTTCTCAAAATGAAACATTTTATTAAAGATGTGGAATGTTTATCAATTATCCATATGTAGATGCTACAAACATTTACATTCTACATACCAGAGCTCATTAGGCATACCTTGTGCTTAGGGCTAGGTATGGGGAGAAACATGAAACTAATTACAGTATTTTTTATTTTATTAATCACTAATATTGCTTTTGCAGACACTTGGGTAAATAGCTACACTAAGCGGGACGGCACTTATGTTCAAGGACATTATAGAACAAAAGCTAATAATAATGTCTATGACAATTATTCGACCAAAGGCAATACAAATCCATACACAGGAAGCAGAGGAACTAAAAGTTACGATAATTATAACTATCGCAGTAAGCGCAGTAATTATGGATGGTAATTAGCTTATCAATTCTAAAGCAAAATAGGTTAATAGTCCTTGTTTAGTTCACTCTGATATATCATGAAGAAGTAGGGCTCTTCCCGTATATAGAGAGGCATTGTTTAATTCGTTTTGAGCAAAAACGTTGCCGTCTCCCGGTATTATGAAGGGGTGTTGTTATTTGATTTTAAAAAAAAGTCAGCAGTTCCCGTATTATGAGAGGGTATGTGTTTTTTATGTATATAAGACAAATTATAGGCGCATAAATGCCGTCATACTTGCAACAGTATATACACAGTTCATGAGAACGATGTGCATAAACTACGCAGAGCGCATCAGCATATTTATGAGAGAAATTTTGACAAATCAAACTGAGCTAACATTTTGAAAATACAAGCGAATTATCCATCTGAGGTTTGGTAATAATAAGCCGCCTTGGGCCCAAGTCACTTTGTCTTTTCGACCCGAGACCCCTCCCACCCAACGATGTTGATTGGAAGGGGTCTCGGCTCTGGTCAAAGAGTCAAGGGCCCAAGGCTTAGCTAGAGATAAAAATATGGACTTTAAGAAGATGTTAAATGAAGAAAAAGAAGATTTTCCTTTACTTTATATAACCATTTGGATATATTAAAAATGATGGAAGTCACTTTTGCGGCGGCAGCTTCAGGACGTAGTTATTTTGAAAAGTTCTTAAAGGACTTATCAACCCCAGATCGTGCAACGATTTTGGCAGTCTTTCAGGATATTCAAGGCTACGGCTTAGAAGCCAAGGGTTGTGAGTTTAGACAAATTGAGGGTAAGCTTTGGGAAGTCAAAGTCAGAGCCCCTACAGGTGGCTATCGTTTCTTTTACGTTATGCTGGCATCAGATCATCTACACGTTTTGCACTCGTATAAGAAACAAGGCCAGAAAGCTCCAACGCGTGAGCTTGAAGTCGCAAGAAAAAGATTAAAGGAGGTTTTAGAATGAAAACGAAATCAGTTAGCTTAGATGCTATTTTGGCCAAAGAATTAAAAAATGATGAGTTCAAGCTCGCATTTGATCAACGTCGCTTTTATCTTCAAATTGCTCATTTGATCTCTGATCTTCGCGCTAGAACTGGCTTTTCTCAAGTAGAGCTAGCAAAGAAAGCTGGAGTCAGCCAACCTATGGTAGCGCGCCTAGAAAAAGGCGACAGCAACCGCACACCAACTTTTGACACTGTCTTTAAAGTGTTAAAGGCTTTGGGCTACACTATGTCGATCAATGTGCAGAAAGAAAAGAGCCGAGTTGCATCCTAAAAACAGAGTGGAAAATGTATACATTTTTAAGAAAATTTAACAAACAAATTGAAATAAATAACACTCCTTATTTAAGTGGGCAAAATTTGGAAGCGTGGCTGAAGCCTAATAATATAAGAGAGCTAGCGGACGCGACTTTAACAGAAGACTGGGTTTTGCTATATTATATAGACGAGATACATTATTTTAATACTTATTATATTTCTAACGAAAATTATTCATCTTACATGAGCGAAAAAATCTTTGATTATAGTTATATGTCAATGGATTCATGTATAACTTACGGATATTCATATGAAAATTCAGAGAAAAAGCATTTTGTGGAAAAAAACCATGAAAGAGGAATTTCTCGTTCAGAGATGTATCCACTAATTTTTAACAGATTTTTTGAAGGCTTAAAAAGCACAAACTATCTGGAAGTATTACAAGATATTGTTCATTTTGAAGATTTACATTGGATCGCAGAAAAAAATGCCTTTTGCCAAATAAATGAAGTTGGCGACCTATATGAAGCTATCTATATAGAGCAGAAGGAAAAACATAAGTTAGCAGTAATTAACAGAAAACTTTTAGACAAGTTTCTATTATACAATAAATCTTTTTTGCTAAGATTTTTTGACATTAATAAAACTGTTGATAAAGGAAAGCTTACACACGATCTTGAAGAAACAAAAGTAGAAATAGAAAAATTAAGAGATAATACATTTAAAGCCAAATACACGCTTTGTATAGGCAAAGAAGAAGACTCTAGTTACGGGCTAACCAGAGCGATCGACCTCTATAGCGTTACTTCTACAATTGAAGACGTGGAAAATGAGGAGAGAAAGTTTGAGTCGTTTATTATTAACGATTTCAGGAATAATAAAGTCATAGAGTGTTCGACTGATAGAACGGCTTATGATAGTTATTTTGAAAATAACGGACTTCCTTTCTCTACTAGTCCAGCCTTTTTCAAACCAGAAGTATTAGATAAATACAAAAGTGATCCAGGTAAATACATTATTGAAGGGCGCCTTATTAGATGTATAGGTGGTTGGTCTATTAGAAGCCTTGATATTAACGATGAGGGGCAAGTACATGTATTATTGTGTGACCTAGCAACTCTGCCCCACCTAGAACAACTTCATTGGAAAACGTACAACGAAAGACCCAAAGGCGAAATCAGTCTCAAATCATTTAAAAATGACTTTCTAGGTCAGTTTGACGATCAACGAGACTCTAAATACGAAATTTTTAAAAATTTAAATATCCTTAAAGGTTACCAGTATAATAG
>CAKUWM010000297.1 GCA_934699305.1 uncultured Saprospiraceae bacterium
CTCGGAAGCTGTTTCCATAGCCAATCGCAATTTGTCCAATAACCTCAATGTAAAGCGCACGCCGGTAGGTCGATCCGTATTGGGGTGGAGTGCGGAAGTGGCATTTGAACCATTTGATTTATTCAGGAATCATCCCAATAGCGAGTTATATTTTTATGGGAGAATAGACTCTTATGATACACAGCATACCACTCAGGGGGCTATATTCAATAATCCAAGGTGGGACCGCATCACGTATTCGGGGGGTATCAGCTTTATGCCCACGATTTGGCTTGTTTTCAAAGCGCAATATGCCCGACAGTATCTTGGCATTACGAATAATCGGATTCAGGATACGTTTTCGTTGGGTTTTGGTTATTATATTCGATAAAATAAATAAATTAATAAAAAAAATGAATACAATCAAAGCAGCATTTTACTCATTGATATTGGTATTAGGATTTTCATCGTGTAAGGATGATGTTATCGAGAATTTAGACAATAAATATACGGATGAGATAGAAAATACAGTAGATCAGGTTATTGTCAAGACCTATGAAAATTTGGATTCCAAAGCCGGAATTTTGGAGAGCCAACTTACTGCTTTAAGTTATGTCAAGACGGAAGAGCAATTGGGATATGCGCGTCAGGCATGGAGAGACGCGAGGACGCCTTGGGAGCAGTCAGAAGGTTTTCTCTTTGGGCCGGTAGATTCGAAGGGGATAGATCCGAGCATCGATTCATGGCCTGTCAATGTGGAAGATTTGAATGCTGTATTAAATAGCAATGATGTACTTACCAAGGAGTATGTTGACTTATTAGAAGGCACACTCAAGGGATTTCACACTATAGAATGGCTTCTTTTCGGTGAGACGGGCGATAAAAAGATAGAAGAAATAAGTGACAGAGAATTTGAATATTTGATTGCTTGCGCCAAAAGTCTCAAAGGCTCTACGTCTCAATTGCTATTGGAATGGAGTCCACAGGGTGGTAATTTTGGAGCGACGGTCAGGAGTGCGGGTTCTGAAAGTAATAAGGTCTATCCTTCACAAAAATCGGCTTTATTGGAGTTTAACAATGGGATTATCACCATTGCCGATGAAGTTGCCAATGGTAAGATTGATGAACCGTATAGTACGCAGAATCTATTATTTGAAGAAAGTCGATTTAGCGCTAATTCGAAGGCTGACTTTGCGGACAACATAAGGAGTATTCAGAACATATACTTGGGAGGCATTAATAAAGAAGGTTCCGGATTATCTACCATTGTCAAATTGAAAGATCAGGCATTGGACAATGAGGTAAGAACTGCCATCGCTGACGCTATCAATGCTATTGAAGTCATACCGGGTACTTTTTCGGATGCTGTTTTCAATAGTAAACCGGCAGTAGTAAATGCGCAGTCAAAAGTGAGGGAGTTGCTTCAAGTGTTGGAATTTAAATTGACACCTTTTCTCAATAATTTATAGAATTTAGAGATTGAAAGGTAAAAGAGGCAAAGTGGATTTTAGTTTTATGGACAAGCGTATTTTTATTGTAGTATTTCTTTGGAGCCTTATAAATGTGGTGAGCTGTTCCTTTGATGATGAAGGATTAGAGGTGGTAGATTTGGCGGGCGGAAAAACTACGGTAGAGGCTGAGTTTTCAAATGCATATCAGATTCCGGCACCTAATATGAATAAAGAGGAATCCGATTTTCACCGTCAGGGTGACGCTCTCTTTGAAGGGATATTCATTACGCCACCAGCACCGGCAATGGGCGGTTTAGGGCCGTTATTTGTCCAGAATAGTTGCGCCAACTGCCACAAAAAAAATGGGAGTGCCGCCTTTCCATTGGCAACAGGCGACATGGGCGGTGTTCTTGCGAGAGTTAGCCTTCCCGGACATGACAATCCCTATTCTATCCTGCCGGTGCCGGGATATGGTACTCAGATACAGACAAAAGCTACATTTGGTGTAATACCGGAAGCCAAATTATCCTACCATTCAACTATGGTGGAAGGTAGTATGCAGGATGGCACTAAGTATGTTTTGATGCAACCGGATTTTTTTCTAGAAAATTTTTATATTCCTTTTCCTTCTAATGCACAGATGTCTATACGCTTAGCACCGCCAATTTTTGGTCTTGGTCTGTTAGAGGCGATACGTGAAGAAGATATACTGGCATGGTCTGATCCGGAAGACAAGGATGGAGATGGGATTTCCGGCAGACCCAATTATGTGTATGATATCAGGACGAAATCACATAGGCTGGGGAGATTTGGTTGGAAAGCCAATCAATCAGACTTATATAATCAAACTGCACAGGCTTATTTGGAGGACATGGGCATTACAAGCCCCTTTCTTACCAAAGATCCGTCTTATGGACAGTTACAACACGATAATAAGGATGATGATCCGGAAATTCCGGAGGCAACTGTCCTGGCGACTGCATTCTATACACAGTCTCTGGGCGTGCCGGACCAACGTAGGAAGTATGATGATGACGTGATCTATGGAAAAAAGTTGTTTCATTTTATAGGTTGCCAATCTTGTCATAAATCTCAAGTGACGACGGGTACTCATCAGGAATATTTTTTTCTTTCCAATCAGACGATACATCCATATACCGATCTTTTGTTGCACGATATGGGTGAAGGATTGGCTGATCATCGTCCCGATGGCGAGGCAAATGGCTTTGAATGGCGCACACCACCACTTTGGGGTATTGGTTTACGTGAAGTCGTAGGTGGACATACCAATTTTCTACATGACGGCAGGGCGCGGAGTGTTGAAGAAGCGATATTGTGGCATGGTGGTGAAGCTGTGAAATCAAGGGAAGGTTTTAAGAAGTTGTCAAAAAGCGATAGACAGAAGTTGCTATTATTTTTGAATAGCTTGTAACACTTTTGATTGTACCTTGGATGTTTACTTGATGGTTATTCAAGGAAAATGATAGTGTGTATAACAAATTTTTCTTTCAATTTCCTTCCGGTCAGCATCTGACACTTTAATTGAAAGATTAACCCTAATTCAGCAGTATCGGTTTTGAAAGGCCGCCTAATGCTGATTATGCGGGCAATCCCGATGTGCCAATCGGTTCAATGGATTCATGAAACCTTTGATTATAAGTCGGAAATCGATTCCGCAATTGTCTAATGTGAATATGGGTTCAATCAAGATTCTACCATAAAAAAGATATAAATATCATCCGTATCAACAATTGTTTTTTACCTTTACATCTAAACCCAACAAATCACCTATGACATCACGTACACTAATTAGTTTCGACTGGGCGATGAAGCGCCTGCTAAGAAACAAAGCCAATTTCGGCATCCTCAACGGATTTTTGACAGAATTGCTCAAAGAGGAGATTACTGTAAAACACATTCTCGAATCAGAAAGCAACCAAGAGGATGCACTTGACAAGTCCAACAAACTCGACCTGCTGTGTATCAATCAAAAAGACGAATTGATAGCCATTGAGATACAGTATTATGGTCAGCTCGATTATTTTCACAGATGCTTGTTTGGAGTGTCAAAGATCATCACCGAATACTTGTCCAAGGGCGAGGCTTATGCTCAAGTAAAGAAGGTTTTTTCAATCAGTATCCTATACTTCGACCTGGGCATGGGAAACGATTATGTATATGTTGGCAGAACCAACTTTATCGGATTGCATCACAACGATACCTTGATGTTATCAGAAAAGCAATATGAAATGTTTGACAAAAAAGAGCCAAGTGGAATTTTTCCGGAGTATTATTTGTTGAAAATAAATAAATTTGATGATCTTGCAAAAGATACATTAGACGAGTGGATATATTTTTTAAAAAATAATAAGTTGCCTGAAAATTATCAGGCCAAAGGATTACAATTAGTAAACGAACAATTACAATATGACAATATGGATGCAGC
>CAKUWM010000298.1 GCA_934699305.1 uncultured Saprospiraceae bacterium
GATATTGAAAATGGCTTTATTGACGAAAAAGCCTTTGAGGGGGTGACGAAAATCATCAATCTAACCGGAGAAAACATTACCGAAAAACGTTGGACGGAAAAAAGGAAAGTTGAAATAATTGAAAGCCGGACCAAGGCAATAGATTTACTTTTTAAGTATGTTAAAGCAACGGGTTCTAACATACATACTTTCATTTCCTCTTCTGCCACAGGGTACTATGGGGCGTTTACTTCCGATGAGATACTTACAGAAGAATCCAATAATGGGAACGATTTTCTAGCGAATATTTGTGAAAAGTGGGAAAAATTAGCATTGCAATTCGAAAGTTTGGGTATTACCACGGTGATTTTAAGACTTGGCGTTGTCCTCGGGAAAGAGGGTGGCATGTATAAAAAATTAGCACCTTTGGCGAAGTTGGGCATCAATACATCATTAGGAAACGGCAAGCAATATTTGCCCTGGATTGATATTAGAGATTTAGTCCGGTTGTATGAATTTATCTTAAAAACAAATGAAATACGTGGGATTTTTAATGCTGTTTCTTCCAAGCACATTATGATGAATGATTTTTCGGAAGCACTTCTACAATCATTCGGGAAGAAAAGCTTTTTGCCCAATGCACCTACATTTCTGATAAAATTATTTTTTGGAGAAATGTCTGTAATGTTATTAAATGGTTCTAGGGTGGCCAATGAAAGAATAAAAAAGGCCGGCTTTAAATTTGAATATAGCTCGATTGAAAAGACATTTTTTATGTAGAAAGGCGATGATAAAATATTTCCTTTAACTCTAAAGGTACAAACCACATAAACAATTAGAAAAATACGTAATATTGTATTGTCGATCAATAATTAGGGTCTGCTGAAAAACGTTTAAAATTCTTATTATCAGTGATTAAATTTGTATTTTAGCGACAAGAAATGTAAGGAATATGGCCAAAGCACGGTAAGCAATCGCTGATCCCCCTGTTGATTACTATTTTTTTTGTGCAATAGTTTTGTATCTGTGTGGGAGATAGAGGGATTTACTACACCATTTGAGCATCAGTTAGACCCCAAAAATCGCTGGGTTGTTTTATCGTCTCATATACCATGGGACTTGTTGGTGAGTATCTACAATCGGGGGATGCGTAATACCTCGACGGGTGCACAGGGCATCAATCCCCGGGTAGTGGTAGGGGCTTTAATCATTAAGCACATGGAAGCCTGGAGTGACCGTGAAACCGTACAACATATCCAGGAAAAGCGAATCGTCGCACCGATGTACTTACAGTACTTTCTGGGGTTCTCCAGCTTTGTAAAAGAGCCAATATTTGATCCTTCCTGTTTTGTAGACTTCCGCAAGCGGATGGACTTACAAGCATTCGAGGAGCTGAATACGGCTATCGTAAAGCTGTCCCTTCCGAAGGAGGAAACCTGTAGCGATGGTAAAAAAAAAGTCATGATGGTCGGATGATCACCGATGCTACGGCTTGTCCGCAAGACATTACCTACCCTACAGACAGCAAAGTCCTCTACGCCAGTATTGAGAAGGCAGAGCTTTTGATAGACAGGCTCTATGTTAAAGCCATCCACAAGACCAAGCCTCGCACAAACCGTAAAAAGAACAGGAAAATATTTTTGGGGATTGCCCAAAGTAAGAGTCCATCCCGAAAGAAGATTAACAAAGCGGTGAAAGAGCTACTGACCGCTTTGCATAACCATATAAAGTCGATCCACCTTTTACTGGATAAACTGGAAAATGGACTTAATCTTCTAAAAGAGAAAGAATATCGCTATTTACTGGTCATACAAACGGTTTATGACCAGCAGAAGAGGATGTACGACAATCAAACCCATCAGTGTGCCGACAGGATCGTGTCTATCCATCAGCCCTATGTACGGCCCATTGTTCGGGGTAAGTTGAGTTCAAAAGTAGAATTCGGGTCAAAAATCCAAGTGACACTAATGAATGGGTTTGCTTTCTTAGATGAATTTTCATGGGATGCTTTTAATGAGGGGAAATACCTGATAAGCAGTGTGGAAAAGTACAAAGAGCGGCTGGGGTACTACCCCCAAACGGTATTGGCAGATAAGATATATTGTAACCGGGAAAACCGCAAAGCCCTAAAAGATTTAAACATAGAACTTCGAGCCAAGCCGTTAGGAAGACCCAAGGCAGGGAAGCAGAGTCCCGTAAGTCCGGGGGAACGCAACCCGATAGAGGGCAAGTTCGGGCAAGCCAAAGTGAAATACGGATTAAACCGAATAATGGCTCGTCTTGACTTAACCAGCAAATCATGGGTTGCCTGCATCATTTTGGTGCTGAACCTTGTCAAGTTGGCGGGGCAAGGCCCCCTATTGGTTATAGTTTACGCACAAGCAGTCGTTATAAAAGATGAAAACAGGAGGAATAACCTCCCAAATTGCGTGAAATGGGCTGCCTGAAAACGTGACTTTTTCAGCAGACCCTAATTAATTAATCAAGCTTAACAATGAAAAGTGAATGGGATAAACTTGAACATCTATTCAAACGGTTGGAAGTTCCTGCCAAAACTATACTTTTACAGGAGGGGGAAATTTCTAGAACAATGTTCTTTGTTGAGAAAGGATGTTTACGGACTTGGGTCAATAATGATGGAAAGGAGATTACTACCCAGTTTTTTTTTGAGGGCGACAAAGTTTCGTCCATTGAAAGCTTTAGGGCCAATCTGCCGAGCCTCTATAGCATAGAAAGCCTGGAGCCCTGCATTTTGCTGACCATTACACAAACGGATTTTTTGGATGCTTTAGAAAATTCTCATGAAATCAAAGAAGAAATACAGGAGCATCTATTCAAACGACTTTTGCAATCTCAAAAAACTTTCTATTCCTACCTTAAAAACAGTCCTCAGCAGCGCTACAGAGAGCTGATCGAAGAGTATCCTCATATCATCAAGCGTGTACCGCAGCATTACATCGCATCTTATCTTGGAATTACCTCTGTTTCATTGAGCAGAATACGAAATAGACGGTGAATCATTTCTCCTTTTGAGTTTTTAAAGGGTTTGGAACGGTTGCAGAATGATAAAACCTTTCAAACCCTGTTCACTAAATATTTAATCAGTCGTCTGGCATCCTATCAACATTTATTGATCACACGTATTCGAGACAGACCAGAAATATGATACAGAAAGCTTCTTGAAGAAAACCCTGAGATAATTTTACGTATTCCACAACATTATATTGCATCTTATTTGGGCATTACAGCTGTTTCATTGAGCCGAATACGCAACAGAACTTAATTCCCAAGTCATTTATTAACAATTGTTATCGTCCCAGATCGCTTAAGCTTCTCAATTTTGTACTGTAATTAAACCAGTAAAAAATGAGAACTGTAATCGTATTCAATCATCCTTACGAAGGAAGCTACTGCAATGCTCTTTTAGAGGCAACCACTAAAGGACTTCAAAAAGCAAAACACGAGGTTGACCTGATCCATCTTGACAGGGACGTATTCAACCCTGCCATGTCTTCAGCCGACCTCAAGGCATTCGTAGAGCACAGAGCTGTTGACCCGCAGGTTATAGGCTACCATGAACGCCTGAAAAAAGCCAACCACCTGATCTTTATCTTTCCGATCTGGTGGGATATCATGCCTGCTTCGACCAAAGGGTTTATAGATCGTGTACTTTCGCCGGGATTGGCCTATGACCACCATCCCAGAGGTTTTGGTCTGGTGCCGCTCCTGAAAAATCTACAGAGCGTAATGGTCATCACCACAATGAACAAGCCTGCCATAATGTACTCCCTACTTATCGGAAACCTGATCCGCAAAGTTATGATACGGAGTGTATTTAGAACAATGGGTTATAAAAATGTCAAATGGATAAGTTATACATCGGTAAAGAG
>CAKUWM010000299.1 GCA_934699305.1 uncultured Saprospiraceae bacterium
GCTTTGGCTAATGTGGAATGTAGGTTTAATTCAGTTATATGAGGATAAAAATCTTTTCATTGAGATCGAAATGTATGAATTATACCTTTCGATTTAGCCGAATAGGGGATCACTTAACAAGTAAATAGAAAGAAAAACGTGAAAACAGTAAATTTAAAAGACAAAATAGTCCGATAATTATAAAATATTTGAAAATGGTAATATATTTGGCAAAAAAAATAATAAGTAGAATAATATTTGTATAATAAAGGAGGTAAATCCTGTATGTTTGTGCGAATTACGAAATTATAATATGTTTGTATGGTAGGGGCGATCTTGGTCAAGTTAATTAATTATGTCGGGGTTTAAGAGTAGTCAAATAATAAGGGATGCTTGTTTGAATGTTTTATTCATTCTTTTCATGGTAAGCTGTAATTCGGAAGGAGGAAATAATGACCGAAATGCTCAAGAATTGTGGGGCCCTGTCAAATCTGTTCGCGATGTTTCTTATGAGGCTGTCGTAAAATCAGGTGAGATAGTGAAGGGTAAAAAGTCTAGTCCCAACTGGTGGAAAGATTCATACACAGTATTTGATAAAAAGGGGAAAGCAACCGAAGAGCTCTTTTATAGGTCTGATGGGCGGATATGGACAAAGTCCTTTTATCGATATGATGATGATAATCGTAAAATAGAGACTGAGGTTTTAGGCGCTAATTTAAAGCCATGGTATAAGAGAATAACCAGATATGACGCCTCAAACAACCCAATTGAAGACGTATTGTACAAAGCAGGAGAAACACTGGGCTCCCGATGGATATATGAATACAATGATAAAGGTCAGAAAGTCATAGAAAATAGATATCATCCGGATGGTAAACTAAGTATTCACTCGACTTTTAAATATAATGATAAGGGTCAAAAGGTGGAAGAGGTGATGTATAATTCTGAAGGAGGACAGATTGTCAGATGGGTTTCTCATTATGATGATCGTGATTTAAAAGTAGAGGAATATTATTATAATGCCAAAAATGACCTGGATGCCAAAGAGATTTACCAATATGAGTTTGATAGTCGCAACAATTGGATTAAAAAAGTGATTTTTGATGGAGATCAACCGAAGTTTATTATTTTTCGAGAGATCCAATATTATTGAGACTGGAAAGCCGGGTATTGAAATAGGTGAATAAAAAGAAAGAGAACACAGTAGATTACGTATAAGCGCTTGGTTGTGATGATGTATGATTTTTATTGATAGGGATTTCAACAACCATGATGGTTCCCACGCCTGCGCTTGATTCGACACTAAATTTTCCTTTAAGATATTGAGCCCTATATTCGACATTTTTGAGACCCATGCCTTGATATTGAGTGTTTTCAAAGTCAAATCCATTTCCATCATCTTCGACAGTAATGATCATAAGGTCTTCGAGGTAGTTGATTTGAACGATTATTTCTTGAGCCTGAGCATGCTTTATGCTGTTGTTGACCAATTCCTGGATAATCCTATAAGTGAAGAGGTCTAAGTCTTTGTTGTCATGTTGGATGATACCAAATGCCTGATAAATTACATTTGGTCCGCCTTCAAAGTTGTATTTGTCGATCAATTCTTCCAATGCCGTATGCAATCCGTATTTGGTAAGCGTAATCGGCATCATATCTCTCGATATTTTTCGTACTTCTTCACAAGCATCATCAATCATTTCCTTTGCTTTTTTCATAGAATGCCCTTCCGGGTATTCATTGCCGGGGCTGGAGCTCATTTGGAGCTTGATGGTACTTAGGGTGGCACCTAAACTATCATGTAATTCTTTTCCGATCCGATTCCTTTCAGCCTCTTGCCCCAGTAACATTGATTCCATGGCTTTTATCTGGCTTTCTTGTTCGACTTGTTTGAGTTGTTTGTCTCTGAGTTCAGATTGCTGTTGAGCAATTATTTGATTGGTTTTGAGTCGATTGACATAATTATTATACATGAGATAAACGACTAAAATAGACGCTAAAAATGAAAATATAAGGATATAAATAATGGTTGTTTGTTGTCTGCTATTGATTGTTTTCAACTCATTTTCATTTTCAAGCTGTTGGATTACTTCGTCTTTTTTCTCAGAATCAAATTTTTGGGCTATTTCCTGACTTGACTTTACGATTTCCGTATTTTTTATTTTATCTACCACCGCAAAATACTTATCCAGCGTGGGTTTGATTGAATCCTTTTTTCCTAAATCGATGTAGGATTGGGCTAATAATTTATACAAAGACTGGAGAGAGATATAGTCTTCATTCTTCAAAAAAAGAGGCTCAGCTTGTTCTAAATAATCTTTTGCTTTTTCGACATTCTGCATTTTAAAGTACAAAACACCAAGCTGATATTCAGTTTTTGCCAACATGGAGGCATTGCCGAATCTTTGTGCTACTTTGTTGTTGTGCAATGCAAGACTCAAAGCTCTATCTAAATTGTCAGTCTTAATATCATTTTGTATTATTAATATTTTGTTTTCAATAATTAGGTGTGTGTCTTTCAGTATATTATTATTTACTTCCAAAGTCGCGATAAAGCACTGCCTGGCGTTATTGTCATCGTCGATATGGCTATATACCTCACCCAGCTGATTCATAGCTTTTACGTAGGGGAGGTACATTTTATTCTTTTTATAATAAGTTGTTGCTTCTTTTAAATAGGAAATAGCAAATTTATAATTGAATACCTGGTCGTTTAATATACCCAATTTGACCAAAAGGTCATGGTATAAGAGCTCTTTACCGAGACTTTTGAAAAGTGTCGTGCTTTTTTGGTAAAAATTGATAGCGCTATCCTGGCGGGATTCTGACTCGTAATATGCTCCCAATCGCTGATAAATCTCTGCAATGAGTTCTTTATTATTTGTATACGTGGCTTCTTTTAGTGCGTGATAGAGCAAGTTTTTGACTGAACGATTGACCTTGGTGGAGTCGGTCTGTGCGGTCGAAATAGGGTTTTTACTCAAAAGGAAAAATACACTTAAAACGATAATCCGGACAATTTGTAATCGTGTGCCGACAAGTGGGTTATGTGTATCTTTGCTCATAAAAATAGTGGCTGTATGTTTACACAAGATTATTTTCGAGAGCCACTCTTACCAAACCGGCACTGTTGCGAACCCCAAGCTTGGACATCAGATTGCTTCGATGCGTTTCCACTGTATGAAGCGATATAAAGAGCATGTTGGCTATTTCTTGGGCAGTATGTTCTTTTATGATGAGGCTAAGGATTTCTTTTTCTCTTTTTGATATTTTTACTTGAAGTATATCCGTATTATTCCTTTGCGATTTTTTGGCAAAGCTATTCATCATAGTTTGCGTGACGGATTGGCTGTAGAATTGATTGCCTGCAAAGACCGACTGGATCGCATTTAGGAGTTCTTCGTGATCCGTATTTTTTAATACATAGCCGGAGGCGCCTTCCTTGAGCACTTCTTTGATATATTCTGCATTGTTATACATGCTAAGAATAAGGATTTTAATGCCGGGATATTTCTTGCTTATAAGCTTGGTAAGCTCGAGTCCATTGATGTTTGGTAGATTGATATCCAATAAAATGATATCCAGATTGGGGGTATTTTCAATTGACTTCATTACCTCATTGCCATCATGTACGGTTTTAACGACCTGTATATGAGACGAGTCAGAAAAAATGGCCTGAACACCTTCGACAAACATTTTATGGTCATCTACTACCATGACCTGAATTTTAGGAAGCGACATAGAAAATATTGCTGTTAAAATTTATCAAAAGAACAAGGCGAAGACAAAATAAGTGCTAATTTAAGTCAAATTTTTGATACTCATATATCAATTGGCCTAATTTATTCATACTTTCGCACCTGAATATATATTTCAATGAGTAATATTG
>CAKUWM010000300.1 GCA_934699305.1 uncultured Saprospiraceae bacterium
TGAATATTTCTCAAGCATTCCGCTTAGCCTGAGTAAAACGCTTTATTTGGCTTCTTCGTCTGTTTTGCAAAATGAAATTGCGGCAATACCCAATGAATATTCAACTTGCTTCCTGATTGGTCACAACCCGGGTGTAAGTGAACTTGTTTCGGCTATTTTAGAACGTCCTGTTGATCTTCCTACTTGTTCCTTCACACAAATTGAGTTCCCAGTCGATGATTGGAAAGAAATTAGCCTACGAAATGCCAAAATAACAACATCTGTTACACCCAAAGATCTATTAGAGTGAGAATCGTTTTAGTTATTTTTTCAATCATTTTTCTGAGTTGCTCTAAGCAAAAACCAACGTTGAGTCAAGCTGATCGTGAATTTGCTTCTATTATGGTCGAAGTTTACTTAGCAAATGGGCTCGCAAATCAATTAAAAACCGGAAATATAGATTCTTTTCGCAATGTGTTAGTATATGACATTTTGAAAAACAATGATTTAGATACCATGTCTTTTAATCAGCAGATAAGAAAATTAGAAAAAAATCCGGAAAAATTTAAATTGTTATATGACACAATCCTTCGAAGATTAGAAGTCTTAAGAGGGAACAAATAACTTATAAATATTTCATTAAAAGCCAAATTGTAGTCGAAAGGTGAACAAATCATCTTTCAATTCTTTTAAAGTTGAACCCAAAGCCTCATTGGTTATTTTATCATAGTAAACAACGGCTTTGACATGTTTATTCATGCTAAAGACGTAACCAAAGCCTAAGGTTGTAAACCGACTGTCGCTTAATTCAAATTCACTAAACTGGTCTAAATTTGTTGCATTGAAATCAAGATTGGGATCATATATATCATATTTTACAACTACTTGGTGTTTGTGGTTAAATATATTCTGCAAAAACATGGCATACCCACCGGCAAATCGCCTATTGACCAAAGGATCCAAATTTAAAGTATTTGAAATGTTATTAGATGATAATGAACCGGGTTGGTTACCGCTTATATATTCTAAGCGCAACTCACTGGCACCAAAAGAATATGAACGTTTTATCTGGAAGTCAGCACCAAAATAAATCCTATTGACCTTCTTTCCTATATTTGAAATGTCTATATCAATATTTCTTTTATTATTCCTAAAGGTTATATATTCTTCGTTATGTGATTGAACATTCCCATAATATCCGGATATACCGGCTGCAATGGTGGTTGCTCTACCTAATTGAATTGAATGAATCTGTATGCGAGAAATTAAATTTTTATAGCTGTCATTTTCATTTATTGAAGAAAGGCCACCCCCATTAAATAAGCCCATGGATGCTTTTATTTTACCCCATTTACTATCCACACCCAATGCATTGTTATATGATAACATAATCCCCAAATCCCGTTCACTTGGCAAAAGTATTTGATTCATCCTTGTCCTTTCCGGGGATTCACGCACTGACGAACTCATATTGGTTTCAAAGCCAAAAGGAACTGAAAATAATCCGGCATACAATGAAAATTTCTTCCACTTGGGTTCGATTATCTGGCCATACATATCCCTCAGTGAAACACCCTTTTCTGTTGCATTGATCTGAATAGCTACAAAGACAATTGGACCGGAACCAGGCTTATCATACAAATAATCAAACTTAACTCGTGCACGTCTAAGTGCAAATCTATTGTTGGAAAATTGACTAAAATCTCCTCCTCCGTAAGACTTAGCACCTTTACTTTGTGCAATTTGAAATTGTGGTTGTATATAACCAGATATATCAATATCACCGTATTCAGTTTGAATTAATTTATTGGTATCTGATTTGATGATAGTAGAATCAATGCCTCTTCCTAAATTGGATTGACCATTTAATAAAGAAACATCAAGAAATAAAAATACTAATATTAAGATATGTATAATATATTGGAACAGTTTCACTTATGTATTCTTTTGTAAATTACGGAGAAATAATCGTTAATCTTTTTGACTGGATAATTTTTCCAAGCCCATCCACCAATGCATAAATGTATATACCTGGTTTTAAATCTGATATATTGATTGTATCAAACTTTGAATTATTGATATAATAAGGAATGGATTTTTCCAAATTTCCAATAAGTGAATACATTTTAAAAGTATATCGTCCGGCCGGAATATTTGCAAATTCTAATTTTATATCTTTTGTATATGCGGGATTGGGATATAACGTAATTGAAGGCTGCCCGGAAGGTTTATCCTTTAATATAGCAACCTTTGTGGGCACCATAAAATCAGCAGTATTGACATTTTGGGTCGACATATCCATATTGAGAATTAATACAGGCAATAGATATTTGCTATTAAAAAACAAAACCTTAGTATTCTGTACAGGTAACAAGGCAAGATTATCTTTAAAAACATCAGTTGCGTCGGTCCATCTGTAATTCCCTACTTTGGTATCAATGGTATAATCATAAGTCTCCTCTCTGGTGACACGTATACATTCATTTAATGTTATGTCCGGTAGGAAAAGTTTTCCAATACCATCTACCCTATTCCTTCTCGTAATCAGAACATTCAAACGAATACTATCCGGAAGTAAAGGTAATTTTTTTAAAAATTCATCTCTAACATTGTCCAAACCATATTCAATGTATGTTTCACTAACCTCAGTTTTAACCTGATTTAATTTGAGAGAACTAAGGTTTTCCTTAAATGAATTAGTAAAGGATATATCAGATCGATAACCGAATCCAAATGGATCATCCATACTTTGACCAATTAATGATAAATCTTTTTTTCCCACAATATAAAAATGTTTTTCTCCTTCGGCAGTCACCATAACCAGATTGGCTTTTTCAGGGAAAAAATCTTTCCTTGAGATATTTTGAACTCTATACTTTGTTATAAATGGAGATTGTAGGTAGGAATAATCCCAGAACTTGACTTTGCCTTTAGCAGGACTTTTTTTATTATTGGGGGATTTGTCTGTTTGGAAATAAAAAATATCACCAGCAACCGGCATTTTAGGCTGACAATACGCCTTAGCCCATGAAAACAAAATAATAAAAAGCAAACAAAATCTACTCAAATTCTATCTTTATCATTTTCTATGATAATCACAAATTTAATCAACTTTAACAAAATCAAAGTTATCAATTCAATATTTGTTATATATACTCAATATTACGACCCATAAATTAGATTACACATACTTCTTAAATTATATTGGAATACAAAATAAGAACCATCTATATCATTTAAATTGCATCTCCTTGATAATCAAATAGCCTTACTTTACCTAGTGATTGCAGCTCTCCAATTACTTCAGGGTTTCCAACTACCATGATGTGTAATGCATCCGCCAAAAGGTATTTTTGTGCTACACGTTTAATATCATCAGCTGTAACTTCTTGTATATACATTAATCGGTTTTCAAAGTAATCTGATGGGAGGTTGAACTTTTTCTTAGCAAAGGCAAATTTTACAATAGTCAAAGAGTTTTCAATTGATCTGGAAAAATTGCCTGCTACGACATTCTTTACCATCTGCAATTCGTCTTCTTCAACAATTTCGTTTCTTAATCGATTGATTTCAACTATTATTTGATTCAAAGCATCGACGGTAACCTCATTACGGACATTGGCAGAAGTCGTAAAATATCCCAAATATTCATCCGCCTTAAGTGTTGATTGTATCCCGTAGGTATAGCCTTTATTCTCTCGTAAATTTAAGTTAAGTCGGCTAGAAAAAAATCCTCCCAATAAAGTATTCATTAAATTCACTGCAACCATATCCTTGCAATATGGCTCAAAATCCACTGCAAAAGCGATGCTTATCAAAGACTGTACGGAGCCCGGCTTTTCAACAAAACTAACATCCAATCTATCCTTTCTTG
>CAKUWM010000301.1 GCA_934699305.1 uncultured Saprospiraceae bacterium
CTTGCAAAGACATAATTTCTAAAGCAATATTATTCTATTTTTTTGTATCTACATATTATGTAACTTATTGTCAAAATGAGAACAATGTTTGGGTGTTTGGAAAGTATGCTTCAATAAATTTTATTGGAGGTACCCCAGTCATTGTGAATAACAGTCAAATGTCAAGTGAAGAAGGTAGTTCCTCAATTAGTGATAGTTTAGGGAATCTATTATTTTATTCTAATGGAGAAAAAGTATGGGATAAAAATAATAACATTTTACCTAACGGAAATAACCTCTTAGGAAGTCAATCTACAACACAAGCAGCTCTCTTTGTTCCCTTTCCAGGTTCAACCAATAAGTTTTATCTTTTTACGATTAATCAATTAGGAGGAAATATGTATTACTCTATTATTGATAAGACATTAAACAATGGTTTTGGAGATGTTGTTCTAAATTCTAAAAATATTTTATTGCATAATAATGTTTCTGAAAAGCAAATAGCTTTAAAACGATGTGATGAAAATGTCTGGCTTGTTTCACATTCAGCAACAAATAATCATTTTTTTGCAGACTTAATTACACCACAAGGTATAAATTCAAGTATCATTTCCTCAACTGGGTCTTCTCATGCAGGAGGAAGTCCAAATGGAACAAATACTGTAGGGCAAATGAAGTTTTCACAACAAGGTAGCAGAATAGGAGTTGCAGTTAGAGATTTAGGGATTTTTGAATTATTTGATTTTGATGTAAATACTGGTATTGTCTCAAATCCAATCTCGATAGGACAGGGGGCTTATTCTTTAGCTTATGGAGTTGAATTTTCACCAGATGGGACAAAATTTTATGGATCGTCAATACTAAATGGAATCTATCAATTTGATTTAACACAAATAACTCAAAATGGCATTCAGAATTCAGCATTAACGATTGGTGGAGCAAGTTCTCAACGTGGCCAACTACAACTTGCGTCTGATGGCAAAATATATGTTGCTCAATGTATTAGTCAATTTTCACCTGGCCTACAATCTTTGAACGTAATTCAAAATCCGAATGCTATTGGCATTAATTGCAATTATTCAATGAATCTAGTGAATTTGGGTAATGGACAAAGCTTATTAGGATTACCCAATTTTATGCTTAAAATGAATAGCAAACAATATGTTACAAAGAACTTTTCAATTTGTAAAAATGATAGTATAAAAATAGGAACAATTCCAGGCCTTAACAGTTACCAATGGGCATTAGGAAGTAATTCTGTTACGGATAGCATTATTGTTTCGCCTTCATCTTCTACTACATATATTGTTCATTCTTCTAATAATTGTTTAAATAGAGTTGATACGATTAACATTCATGTGGATAATGTTCCGGTGATTAACGCAGGGAATGATACTTCTATTTGCGAAGGGGCATTTATTGTTTTGAAAGGTTCAGGAGGATTGAGTTATTCATGGAATAATAATGTAACCAATAATGTTCCTTTTTCGCCTTCAACTACAAGCACCTATTCTGTTACAGGAACTGATGTAAATGGGTGTAGCTCTGTCGATTCGATAACAATTGTTGTTAATAACAAACCTATAATTGTTAAAAGTAATGACAGGATACTTTGTTTAGGGGATTCAACGTCAATCTTTGCGAATGGTGCAGACACTATTATTTGGAATAATGGAATTCAAAACAATTCTTATTTCTTACCAACAACAACAAAGTACTATGCATTTACTGCGGTTAACATAAATGGTTGTACAGTTACTGATTCAGTAAAAGTAGTTGTTAATCCTCTGCCAAATATTCATGGGAATGATACAACTGTTTGTTTAAATCAAAAAGTTATATTGCAAGGTACTGGCGGAATAACATATATTTGGAGTGATGGTGTGGTTGATGGAGAGTCCTTTACTCCTATTAATGACACATCGAGATACATACTTACTGGTTATGATATAAACGGGTGTTCGAATGTTGATACTGTTGTTGTAGTAGTAAATAATAACATTATGCCAGTCGCAATTCTTATTCCGAGCCAAGTGAAAGGCGAAAGTCCCCTAGAAGTTGTTTTTACAAATAATTCTACAGATGCAATAATGTATTATTGGGATTTAGGCAATGGTATCCCCATTGAAAAAAACGACACATCAGGCGAGACCTATTTTTTTGTAAACGAGGGAGTTTATTTTATTACATTAACTGCAGTTAATGGAATTTGTATTGACACGTCAACAATAAAAATTACAGTTATCAATAGCGATGAAGTTTATGTACCTAATTCGTTTACTCCAGACGGTGATGAGTTTAATAATATTTTTATTCCAGTGCTTACAAAAGGTTATGACATTTATGGATATAAATTAGAAATCTATAATCGTTTTGGAGAATTAATTTTTGAATCTGAAAATGTGAATTTAGGTTGGGATGGGACTTACAAAGGTTTAAAAAGCCCAGATGGAACCTACGTTTGGAAATTGAAAGTTAAAGATAAGTATTCAGGTTTTGTTTCTACAAAGATTGGTCATGTGACTTTATTGAGATAATAATTAAGTTATGTGAACCCAAATTTTATATAAAGAGAGGATTGTGTCAATTAAATAATTATTAGTTTAATCTTTTCTTGCAATCTTTCTCAATTGATATTTTATTTCAGCTAACTTCCAATCTGTTTCATTGTCAATATCTTGTGCGTCCATTTCTGAAATGACAATGGCACCTACAGAGTCTCCAATTATTTTTTGTTCTTCCATTAGCGTTTTTACTCGGAAAAAATAAAACTGACCGGCATCGTGGTACCTTTTTGGTAAGTCTTGTGAGCGAGATAAAGCAAACTCCGGTTGGTCAAAAGATAAATTTGAGTCTTCTAATTTCAATGCTCTTTGTATCGGGAAACTGAATTCAATAATAGGGAATACTGTTTTTTTATTGTTTTTGGTAAGTTTATCAAAAGCTTCAAGTAAATTTTCAACTGTTAGAAGTGGTGCACACGGATAGATGCAACAAACAAACTCAAATGTTTGGTCTTTTTTCTTGTAAGATTCAATAACTTCTTGCAATACATCCATTGTTGTAGCAAAGTCATCTGAGTTTTTTTTACTGCGCATAAACGGAACTTTTGCACCGTGTTTTTTAGCAATTTCTGCAATTTCTGTGTCATCAGTTGAAACCATAACCTCGTCAAATAGGTTGGATTTCAAAGCAGCTTCAATAGAGTAGGCAATTATGGGTTTCCCTAAAAAAGGTTTAATGTTTTTTCTAGGAATACGTTTGCTTCCACCTCGGGCCGGAATAATACACAAATTAGCCATGGTAAAATTGATCGATTGTTTGTATAACGTATTCTATTTCTTCATCTTCTAAACTTGGATACATTGGAATGCTGATGCAATCTCTGTAATATGCTTCAACTTTTGGTAAATCTCCTTCTTTCCACCCAAACTTTTTGTAATATGGCATCAAGTGACAAGGTATGTAGTGAATCTGAGCAAAAATGTTTTTTGAACGCAAATAATTATATAAATCTAACCTATTTTCAACTTCTAAAACGTATAAATGATAGGCGTGACCTTCTACCAATCCTGAAATGGATTTTATGTAGTTTTTGTTTTTAAAAGTATTTGTATATTTTTCTGCGATTTGAATTCTTCTTTTTAATCCTGCTTCAGCTCTAGAGAGTTGACTAATACCTAATGCGGCTTGAAAATCTGTTAAACGGTAATTATACCCCAAATCGTGCATTTCCATATACCAAATAGGGTAAGAATCTTCTCCTCCTGCAAAGGATATTGAGTTTTCATACTCAGACGCATTTCTGTGGATACCATGTGTACGTAATAATTGAATTTT
>CAKUWM010000302.1 GCA_934699305.1 uncultured Saprospiraceae bacterium
GAGCTACAGAACATTTGGAATTGACCGTGCCCGAAGAAGCAATGGTAGGTATAGAGTTGGATTTCACGGATCTTAGTGTTACCGACAACTACAGTTTTTTGGCGGCCATTCCGGCAGGGTATAATCGCACCATACAGGTACTGACCGATCAGATCCGTCAATTTAAGGTAATCTTTAATACTAAGACAGGGGCCTATAAGCAGGTAAAGGGTCCGATCGGGATCGTGGAAATGATGCCCGTGACTTGGGATTGGACTTTCTTCTGGAGTTTTATGGCGATGTTCTCCGTGTGGTTGGCATTCTTGAACATACTTCCGATACCGGCATTGGACGGGGGACATGTGATGTTCTTACTCTACGAGATGATATCGGGCAGGAAACCGAGCGAGAAAGTGCTGGAAACCGGACAAATAATTGGTTTTGTTATACTTATGGGGCTCATGCTCGTGGTATTCGGGAACGATATCTGGAATATTATAAAACGGTTTATCTAAGCAGGAAAAATATTTTTTAAAAATAGTGCAAAACAGTCTTTTTTTATTTGGCATATTTGAAAAATCATTTATCTTTGCACCCGCCTACGGAACGCCAACGGCGTCCCTTCGGCGGGCAAGCCCGCCACAAGGCGGTATTGAAACACTCCTCCTTAGCTCAGCTGGTTAGAGCATCTGACTGTTAATCAGAGGGTCCTTGGTTCGAGCCCAAGAGGGGGAGCAAAAACGGAAATCCGACTTATGAAAATAGGTCGGATTTTTTTGTTTAGGGCATATTCTACAGTATCTAACTGCATTATATGCACAAACTGCACTTTCCAACCAAAAGTCAACTTGTCAAGTAATTTTGATAAAAAAAGGGACCCATGGAGGGACCCATTCAAAATATCGAGAGACCCATTATATAAAACTGAATTGCATGCCAATTGTTTAACACTTAAATCAATTGGTTATGAATGATACCATGTCTATTTTGTTTGTAATTAAATTAAACAAGCAGAATCAAAAAGGGCTATGCCCATTAAATGTAAGATTAACTTATCATAAGGAAAGAAAGGAATTCTCTTCAGGATTGTTTGTAAACCCTAGTTCTTGGAATGCTAAAAAGCAGTTGGTAACGCCAATTGTAAGTAATGCTGATTTTCTCAATAATTGTCTTATACAGATAAGTCAAAGGCTTAATAATTGTTTTCTTTCATTACAATTGAATAGCTTGGATTTTAAGGTCAATGATATTTTTGATAAGTACGCAGGCAAAGTAATCCAGAAGGAGGATAATGTAGTAAACTATTTTAGAAGGTTCTTAGTTAAAAAATCCCATTTAGTAAATAAGGATATTAAGGAAGCAACATGGAAAAAGTTTGAATATGTGTGCAATGACCTTGAGGTCTTTATAAAATCTAAATTTAAAAAGAACGACTTTCCATTAAATAAGCTTAATCCACAATTTTTAGTTGAGTTTGAGTATTATTTAAAGACGGCAAAGAACCAGAAACAAGTTACCATAAACAAGGTAATTCAACGCTTTAGGAAGCCTGTTATGGTAGCTGTAGCGGAAGGTTATTTAGATAAAGACCCATTTGCCCAACATAAGCCAGGAAGAGTGTTAAAAGAGGTTGTTTTTCTTTCTACAGAGGAATTGGCTAAACTTGAAAAACATCGGTTCACTCAGCCTAGACTTCAACTGGTAAAGGACTTGTTTGTTTTTTGTTGTTATACTGGATTGGCTTACCATGAGATGTCCAATCTAAAAAAAGAACATATCATTAAAGGGTTTGATGGTAACTTTTGGATTAAAATGAAACGGGAGAAAACAAGTAGGATGATATCCGTTCCTTTATTACCAACAGCTAAGGTTCTTCTAGATAAGTATAATAATGATGGGGAAGACTATGCATTTCCTAAATTTAGCAATCAAAAAATCAACTCCTATTTAAAGGAAATTGCAGGTATTGTTGGAATAAACAAGCCTATGACCCATCATATGGCAAGGAAGACTTTTGCATCGACAGTACTGCTTTATAATGACGTTCCCATGGAAATTGTAAGTGAACTATTGGGACATTCCAACATGAAGATTACGCAGGAGTATTATGGGAAGGTTGTTCAGAAGAGGGTGAGTGAGGAAATTATTAGATTGAAAAAAAGAAAATATTAGAAGGATTAGGCTTATTAATGGCTTTTATTAGAAAAAATCCTTGACATCAACATTTAAGGCTCTGGCAATATTATACAAAGTGAGAATGGTAGTATTTATCTCAGCTCTTTCTATTCTACCTACTTGATTTTTAGGAATATCAGCTTCTGTAGCTAACTGAAATTGGGATAAGTCCTTCTGTTCTCTTAAAACCCTTATTTTGTTACCTATTTTAATTAGTATTTCCTTTTCTTCTCCTCTAAACACTGTCTAAAGGTGTAGTATACTGTAAAATAATTCGGACACATATATGGGGTTTTATTGATTTATTTCTGCATATTTGAATAGTGAAATCATACCGAGTGCAAAAAACCATAAAACATATGTTACAATAAACTATAATGGATATCCGTTTTATGTAGATAAATTTCTAATAATCAGTTAAATATATTATTGAATCGAAGTGATTTCAATAAGTTTTCGGCAAAGACAAACAATCGACAAATTTTATTAACTAAAATCAAATCAAACATTATGACAAAAATTTATTTAAGACTTATGACCCTTTCTTTCCTAATATCTTTATCATGTTCAGATAGTGATTCTCCTGAATCAGGCAAAATCAATGAAGATGGTATTACTGATATTAAGCTTCTGACTAGTGTTGTAGATGATAGAGGTGGGGCCAGTTTTGCGAAAACAATAGATATTACCTATTCTAATGATTTAATGCAAAAATTTGATGGTGGCGGTAATGAATATAACCTAGAATATAATTTAGATAATAAGGTAGATATAGTCACAGACCAATTTGATGAAGTTTTAGAATTTACTTATGAAGGTAAAAGATTAAAAATGATTTTGGATAAATATGTAGATAGTGCGTTTAATTATGATGAAAATGGCAGAATAATCTCTGTAATTGAAACCATTGAAGGAGATAATTACAATCAAAGTACATACACTACCTACGATTCTAAAGGAAATGTTATATCATATAGAATAGGTCCTGAAAACTCGGAGGATACCTCGTTGTATACTTTTCAATTTGATGATAAAATTAATCCTTTTTATTCCCTTTGGTTGAAATTTGGATTTTTTATTGATTTGGAGGTTAATCCTTATGATATAATGCCGATGAATTTTAAGCATAATCCTATAAAAATTTTTGAAAATAATGTATTGAAATTCGATATTAACTATACATACGATAAAGATGGTTATCCCTTGAGTTGTGGCTATACTAAATATTCCAGTTTAGGAGAATCTTATGGGACGGTATTGTTTACATATTTATAAGGAAAATAATTTATTAAGATATTTTGGGATGTGAAATACGTGAGGTTTTGCTGAAATCTTGAAGATTATTATTTTTCTAATGATCGATTTCATTCTTTCTAAAGGATGGAAAAATTGAGTAAAATATAATCATCCTAGTTTATCCATCTGGGTGGATATTAAATAAATTGGTTAAAATTATTAATTATGAAAAATATATTATTACCCTGGCTTGTTGGCCTAATCGGTTTTATCTCATTTTCACAATGTGATATTAAAACAACAAATAGACCAGATGGCAACGTTATAATATGCTTCCCCCCATCCTTAGGACAATAAAAATCAAAAAATAAG
>CAKUWM010000303.1 GCA_934699305.1 uncultured Saprospiraceae bacterium
CACTTTTAAAGTACAAACTGCATAAGGATCAGATCTTATTTGAAAGGGCCTATGCTTATATAAAAGAGTATTATTAATAAAAATTATTACCCCAAATTAAATTTTTAGAATGAAGTATTTATCTACATCAGCTTTATCTAAAGCTAAAGGATTGGAATCAAAAGAATTATTTGAAACACTGAAAATCAAAGGTTGGATCTATAGGAAAGATAACCAGTGGCTACTAACTAAAGATGGCAGAATGGCCGGAGGAGACACAAAGTATAATCCGAAGTTTGGAGAATATGTTGTTTGGCCTTCAAACTTAAATATTGAACAGGAAATCAATTCTAAAACCTTACTGAATGCCACTAAGATTGGGGAGGCTTTTAAAATATCCAATCGAAAAGTTAACTTATATTTTTCAGATTTAGGATGGATTGAGAGAGATAGGGATGGCTGGATCCTAACGAGTTCTGGCAAAAAAAATGGAGGTCATCAAATGGAGATGAATAATGGCGTTCCTTATGCACTATGGAAGAATGAAGTTCTTCAAAATAAACATCTGGTTAGAATTATAAGTATTGGTGAGGGTGAGTTAGATGAAGATAAAGAAATAATAGAGACCACCAACGAGGTCATTGATATTCGCAAAAAATTCCCAGCAGATAAACGAACCTCGGATGGCCATTATGTTAGGTCTAGGGCAGAATTATTAATTGACAACTTCTTTTATAGAAATGGCATCGTGCATGCCTATGAAAAGAAATTAAATATTGATGAGGTAATGTATTGTGATTTCTATTTGCCAGCAAATAAGATTTATGTGGAATATTGGGGAATGGAAAATGATGAAAAGTATTTAAAACGGAAAAAAAGAAAACTTGAGTTATATGCTGAGAATGGTTTTACTTTAATCGAGCTTAATGATGTAGATATAGAAAATTTAGATGAAAATTTAGAATCGAAATTAAGAAAGGTAGGGTTGAAAATACATTAGGGTACTGTCTCGTCACAAAATATACTTGGGTTAGGTTTTATTTAAAATCTAACCCTTTCTTTCATTAAGATCAAGAATACCATAAGCCCATTTGAGTATATAATAGAAGCACGTTTAGATTGGTTTTTTAAAAAAGCTTCTCCTTGTTTTCTTTCTCCAATTTAAAGAGTTTTCCTTGTTTTTCATAATAATGTTTTTCAATTTGTTATTTCATATCGTTTTTGTGTAAGTATAGTTTACGAACCGCCGTACCTGGCCGCCGGCAGATAAGTACGAGATCCGTACGTACCGTGGTTTGAGGTGTGCACTTCGTCATTTGATGGCGGAGCCATCCACTCGATTGCGATACGTTATTTTATTTTATCTGCCATATCCTCTAATAATTCAAAAAATTCAAGCAAGTGATATTTTGTTCCGTCTCGATTAGAAGTCAACATCAAATACTCACCAACGCTTGGAATTTTAAGAGGATTAGTTCCATAATAGCTTCTCAATATTTTTTTAAATCCGATTAAAGATTCGACTGAATTGTGAGCTATATGATTTCTTAATCTTTTGTATTGTAACAGTTCAGTTCTATTTACTGTATATGGTAGTTTTATTGGATATCCATCTTTTAAATATAATTCAGACCTATCAATTACTGTATTTGGTGTATTCCAATCTAAAAATTGCATAGATGATTTTATCAGACTTTCAGCGTGAAAGAAATCTTTCGGTTGTAAAAATGACTTGACTTTGGTTCCGTTGGTTCTTTTTTTCTCTTGGGTATAAAGAATGAAAACATCACGAATTAAATTTTCATATTCTCTGAACGCATTAAAGAATATTGATTCGGTTAAAAAGTAGAGCTGTTTTTTTGATAAGTCATTATTTTGAAAATTAATTTGATTAGTTGAATCAAAATTTTTTAAACTGTTAATTTGAGAACAAAAGTCATTATAAGCAGCTGATATTTTAATTCTTTTTTTAGCCATAATAACTAAAGTGATTCATTTAGTTTTGTACAAGTAAAATGAGTACGAATTATCCGAGCTCCTGTATCGGTTGTTCCTCGTCTTGAATAATTTATAAAATCTTTATAATCTGGTGGAATAACAGCATCTTTATCTTCTGTATATTCATCGTATTTTAAACTGATTTCGTCTAATGCTATACGTGCTTTACCAATATTTTTTTCAGAAATTTTTGGTCTTGGTGTATCTTCTAGTCCATGAAGTCCAAAGAGACTATGTCCAATTGTTGTGAAAAGTGTATAAAATAATTGAGGTCTTTTCCAATTTGTTCCCTTTAATTCCTCTGCGGGATAGATAGAGCCTATATAAGTCATTATAGTATCAAACTTTTTACACGCATTTTTTAAATCACCTTCATCATCTTCGTACTTTTTATAATAGTTCTCTATTCCTTTATTTGTCTTTACTGCATCAATTAATGAAACGAATAAATCAGCTGTCATTTCAGCTTCTCCCATCCGAGTTACGCTTGCTTTTGTCAAAACACCTGCATGAATATAATACCTCACATATTTTAAACCATAATTAAATATGGTTTGCTTGAAATATCCAACATATCTCGCATTATAAATTTCTTGAGTTTTTAATTTTACGGTATAAGAGTTAATTCTTGCAAAAATGTCTAAAATTTCCTCATATGGCATATTAAATAAAAGGTCAACACCAAGTTCGTATTGTAAAAACTCATCTTGAGCCTCTTCAGGTAGGTCATCAAATGTTTTGCCAGCAAATTCTTTGTTATGTACTCGACTAATTTTAAAATCACCATTGTAAAACCCTAGAATTGTTCTTAATCTTTGTTGACCATCAACTACGACACGAATGTTCTTTTTTCCTTGCAGTTTTTGCGACAAGAGTAATTTTGGGATTGGTTTTCCTCTAACAATTGTATCAATCAAATAGGATTTGGCTTTTTCAGACCAAACATATCTTCTTTGAAATTCAGGTGATAATTCTAAAAGACCGTTTTCATTCCATTCTACAAAATCGGATATATTATATGTTCTTGTGTCGAAATTTTTCATTTGATAGTTTTAATTTTGTTCTTTAATTCACCACAACAGTTGTATAACAAACATTATATTCAATATACCGACAATTTAAGATATATTAAACATATGTTCAAAAGACTGTCTATATTTTTCTTAAAATCATCTTTATTTAGATAACAAATTATGTCTTTGGCGATTCAGTTTTATGCGTATTAAAGGCATAGGTGGGGGTTAAGGCTTAAGTCATTATTATTTACAGTGATAAATCACCGGATTTTTAATAGAATAATGATTGTTCATTCGCTTAAAAAAACGCTTGTTGAAATGGCTTCAGATTTTAAAGTTATTATAGCAATTGAGAATTAGAATGTAGAGGTTTTTCAAAATTATGTTTTTGGAAAGCAAATAATCAAAATAAGCCAAAGCCCCATCAAATCGTGGAGGTATATTCTTAACCAAATGTACTGCCCATTAATCTCCGCTGTCAATCGTTTCAAGTCGCCTTTGGTGGCAAACTTGTTATCTTCAGAAGTGAATAGGGCTTTAGCGGCATCAACAGCTAATGTGCCCAAAGCGGCATTCCCAACGCCTACGGCACTGATACGTTCTGGTTTGTTGCTCTGCTCTAGTTTTGGAATTATGACGTTCTATGGGGAAGATAAAGTTGTTAAAGATTGACTCTTAATAATCATCCGTCATTGCGAGCGAGGCACGAGCGCGGCAATCTCATGTTCCATGGATGCCATTTCAGAAGGCTTCCAATGCCAC
>CAKUWM010000304.1 GCA_934699305.1 uncultured Saprospiraceae bacterium
TCTGCATTGACATAATCGCATGTTATTTTTCCAAAGTCTGCCACACCCCGTATGATGATCTTAGAACCTGCCCATAGTTTTAACATAGGCTCATCCTCTATAATCAAATGACCACCGTCTTCGACGATAATCTGAGACTCCGTTAAGTTGAGAATCGCTCCTGAGCGGATGATGAGCGTGCCACCCTTCATCACCTTTATTATACTCCCCGGCTGTACCTCAAGAGTTCCTGATATGTCTAAGGTAGCATTGTGCCATATATAGAGCATACCTTTGTTAAGAACCGATCCGTCTCCTACATTAAACTTGGATGTGCTATCGACTGTCACCGTTGTAATACTATCGCCACATCCGGTAGTTGTTGTAATATTAACAGTAAATCCTGTTTCATTTAAGTTAATAGGCATATTAGAGCCGGGATTTAGCCCTAATTGTCCAGCCATATTTACACCAATGACAGAATTATTTTTGACTGACAAAGATTGTGAAATATTCCCATTCATTTTTTTGGGCTGAAACATAGTAAGGTCATAATTTGGTTCAAGTTCTGCACTTAAATTACCAAAATTAAATGTCTGATGATCGAGTTCTGAAAGAGAAAGTTTAGCGGCAGTGAGTAAGTCAAAAGCTAAGAATGCAAATGAATTATAGCTATTAAAGCAATGTAATTGGTTCAATTGGGAGCGATAGTATTCAATTGAACCATCCTCTCTCGTGGAAAAAGAAGATAATGGACTCACCGGCCCTACAAAACTTTTTACACGAAGCATATTACTGCCGATAATGGAACTGACATCCGAAAAATCGGTATATACATGGCTCATTGGGTTGTTTCTTACTGCGAGACTACTGAAAACAGGAACAAACCCATTACAGAATACTTTAAATTTTACAAGATCAACGTCTTGCCCCAAAGTGGTAAACCCTCCCGGACTACAATCTAAAGGTTTTGAGTTCCTAACCTCAGCAACTGCTAGATTTCCTTTGACCCTATTACCAAGAATACCGACAAATACATCTCTCTGATAAACCATTGATGGACCCGAATTTCGCTGTGAGAATATTGTACCGTTTATTCTTAAATAACTTCCGGCCAACAATCCTAATCCAAAATCCACCAATTCATCCCATATATTATAATCTTTTTTTATTATTGTATTGCCACCTGTGATATTAAATGTAGCTAGAAGATCTCCGGGATTGAAGGGTACTTCTTCATTATTCATATCGATATTGGAAGGTAGTAGTGAGCCATTGGCTATCGCCTTCCACGAACAGTTTTTAATATCGCCATCATGATCCCTGCCTTTACTGCTAAATTCTCTGTTCAGCGGATCGAAATTATTCCATCCCGTTTCGCCATCATACCTGTATATAAGCATCTGGCTTGCTGCCGGGCTGGTTAATACACTGTGCTTCTCATCGACCACTGATACAACATCTCTTATATTTATCTTCCAAAAAGGAGTGATGTAAATAGACATCGTATAAAAGTCCTGAATCATCGCTTGTAATCCGGCTGGGATATTAGCCCCGTTCAGTGGACTATCCCATGACCAGAAATTTTCTATGTTATGCGCCATACCGCGCTCCTCCATATCCAGAATAGCCCATCGGGTGACTAATCCGCCCATACTGAGAGCGGCTATATTCAGTTTATTGTGCGAGGCATTGTTCTCAACCAGTTGGTCATTGACATATTTAATAGCGCTTTCAACCATATAGGCATTCCGTTGGATATAGTCCTGTCCGCCTCGTCTGATCGTATTATAGATAGAAGCGGTAGCATAAAATATCCATTCTCCTTGTGGCTCTCCTGTATTTGGATCAATTATCGGATTCTCATATTCATCATATTCGGGAATAAAGTTATAAATACCTTCATAATGGTCAAAAACTGTTGAGTCTTTGTAGTCCAAGAACAGCAGGTCGTAGCCTTCATTAAACAATGCCTGATGGGCAGCAATTTCACTTCCATCTGTACTTCCGATTAGAGTCTTTATTCCTAGTCTGTCATCATAGAATATTTCATCAAACGGGCTTGAATTACCGCTATACCCCGGCTCGAAACCATCTATGATGAGTAGTGGCTTACGTATCTTACCGTCAGCACAATGTGGAAAAAGGTAGAGATCGGCTTGTGCGGTCTCCCCCAGATACGCCTGCTCGGCAGTGATGACGGTGTGGATGGGATTTAATGGATCATAACTCGTAATAGGAGGTGGTGATGATTGGACAAAATTATGCTGTATGTGCACATCAAAATGGCTTTTCAGGGTAGAAAGTGTCGGATTAGTAGGTCTTATCTCAATATGCTTATTCCCATTTTCAGAGTACACAGCAGTATAGCTCCCTCCAGGTGCTAAAAAATGCTCTCCTGTTCCATCACCTGCATCGATGTAGAAACCCGTTAAATCCACACTCAGGTTTTCGGCAAGCTTAGGGAACAAAAAAGTAACACTGTCAGAGTAAATAATATCCCGTTGTGGTCCTACGGCAAATACTGTATCCACCCTTAATAATGAAGTTACAGGCACTTGAGGAACTAAGACTGAATCCTGCCCGAATGTCACCAAGCCAAGATCCAACGCATCCGGTCGGATATAGTCATACTGAAGGGCCATCGCCGATAGTGGCAGGAGACCTCCCGGATACTTGAGGTAGGAGCCATCCGCATATAATGGACCCGCATCCGGCAATGGTTGGTTCTCATCTGTCTGAGCAAGCATCATGGCAAGGTAGAGGCTTTCAAATCCATAAGCCGACATCTTATTGGTCGAGTCCATTACAGTCTTGCTGAAGTCACGCGGATTGAGTGCACCTAAACTCTTGTCGGTCAGCAGACCGGTCTGTGTGGCTCCATAAAAGGATTGGTAAATGTGGTAAGCACGCTCACCGACGATGTTCTGTGCTGTTAAACTCACATAGGAGCATAGTACCAGCAGGGCTGTCACCAACCCAATAAATAAATGTTTCATAAAAATTAAATTATAATTGTGAATAAATAAATTACATAGCTACGCCATTCACATCAGATGCTTATGATGCAACGGGCATTTTCAGTGAAATAAAAAATGATATTATTAAGGTATTAAAGTCTATATTTAATTCGGGTTTACCAATTTGACCTATTCGTCAATCATCTATCTCATATCGTAAATCCAAAGTTAATACCGGGTGTCAAACTGACCTTCGGTGACCTGGAGGCTGTCCGGAAGAAAATCTTCTCCCCATTGTTTTATCATCCAGCACTCAAATGTCCCACTGATGATTCTTTTTTTCTCATCAAGGAAGTGTACATTGAGTTTGAAGGGCTTGGTCGTATCCATGGCATATTCTGCCCGCCCATTGTAGGACCCCTGATAATATAAGTTGAATAAATACCTATAATTATGCCTATCATTATAATCACCCAAAAAAGGGCGTTGAGCATGGATGATAAACTCTTCGGCGGCTTCATTCGAGTAGTACTGCGACCCTTTAATGTTGAACGCTTCATGTGGAGGATCCCAATACACGCTCACGGAGCGGTAGTTCTCGTTTTTCACATTGCAGTTGCTCCAGATGTGGTTGTCTATCTTCATGCTCATAGTACCTCTACCAGTGGTAGTCTTCTCTTTCAGACAGGTACAGCAAGCGGAGGCGGGGTCGGGGTAGTCCTTCCCGCAAGAACTTATTAATGCTACTGTAACAAGACATAGAACTAAATAAAAAGTAGTTGTTTTCA
>CAKUWM010000305.1 GCA_934699305.1 uncultured Saprospiraceae bacterium
TAGTGAGTGGTTATAACGCCCCACGCATTTTTTTTATTAATATAACCTAAAATGCTTTCAGCAATGGCGCCACCAACATCAGGATCTGTCCCTGTTCCAAATTCATCTATTAAAACAAGCGTATTTGGATTGACTTTATCCGTAAAAAATTTCATGCTTTTTAGATGACTGCTATACGTACTGAGATCTTCTTCCAATGATTGTTTATCACCAATTGCTGCAAAAATATCGGTAAAAATCCCTAATTTACTTTCATTCGATAAGGGTACTAAAAATCCACATTGTGCCATTAATTGGATCAACCCTGTAGATTTCATCAAGATTGATTTTCCACCTGCATTTGGTCCTGAAATAAGGAGAATTCTATTTCCTTCTTTTAAGGTAAGGTCAAAAGGGATGGTTTTTTTATCTGTATTTTGATTTTTGATAAATAAAAGCGGATGGGTGGCATTAATCCATTCTATGTGAGGATATGGTAAAATAGATGGTTGATGACCTGAATATATCATGGCCAAATGGGCTTTTGCTCCTATAAAGTCCAAATAGGATATACATTGGAGATATTGCACAAAATCATCGTGCCCATCCGATAGGTCATTGCATAAAATTTGTATTATTTTATAAATCTCTCTAACCTCCTCATGTTCAAGTTCAAATAAATCATTATTCAGTAAGATGACGGGTTGAGGTTCAATATATACGGTTTTGCCGGTGTCGGATTCATCGTGTATTATTCCGGGAATTTGCCTTTTGTATTCAGCTGGGACGCTAAGAACACGACGACCATTGCGGTAACTTTCGCCGGATTCACTCAATAGTCCTTTAAGTTTATATTGGCCGGCAATCTGGTTAAAAGCGGATTCGAGTTCTGGCTTTTTTGAGGTTATGTTTTTCCGTATTTTAACTAAAAGCTCCGAAGCATTGTTTTTTACTTTGCCCTGATCATCAAGGACTTGATTGATACGTTGTAAATAAGTAGGTTTATAGGATGCCAGTAGGATGATATTCGTTAAAAGGGGAAAATTTTTTGAATTTGAGTTTTGAATCGAATAACGATCAAGTCCTTTCATGATTTCCAAGACCTTTTTAAGCTCGTTGATGTATTCTATTTCAAGGAAATAATCCGTAATTTTAAGGTATTTTAGAAAATGATTTAAGTCGGTATAATTGCCAATAGGGAATGCATTTCCTGATTCAATTGAAAATTTAAATTCAGAAACTTGAGATAATTGTTTTTCTATATTGGCTGCATCCACGGACAACTTAACTTTGGAAAATAAATCAATACCGGGCTGGCCTTTGCAGTACGAAATAGCCATTTGAATTAATTTATCAAATTCAAGTACTTGAAACAGATCTTTTGGGTATAACACGTATCTCAGATTTGCGCATAAAACAAAAAGCCTCGTGAAATAGTTCACAAGGCTTTTCGTTTAAATATTTTTTAAAGAATTATTAGTTGATTTTTTGAAATCAATTGGTGAGTAGCGTTAGTCAAAATCGCCTGATAAGCGCCAGGAGTTAAAGTAACTGGTAAGTTTATTTTTGTGATACTTCTATCAATAGATTGTTCATATTGAACTTTACCGGAATCGTCTAACAAAGTTAATGTATAATTTTGATTGGTATTTTGCATTAAACTATTGATTTTTAGAGTAGTTTGACCTTTGGTCGGATTGGGAAAAAATTGACTTTCAGCAAATATGATTTCTTTTGTGCCTATGATGGCTGGATCTAAATTGCCGGTTGTATATTCACCTTGTAATACTTTTGATAACAGAAATGAACCCTTTTTATCCGAGGCAGAGCCCATTTTCTTAGTACAATAAGGATAAATACTCCAATCTTCAGTGCCATTAGGACGGTATAGTAGTTGGATACTATCTTCGGATACTTGCAATAGGCTGCCATCCCATGTAAAATTATATTCAATTTTTCCGGTCAGATCAATATTATCAGGATCTGCTATGGTTAATTTCCAAAAATGTTTATCGTTTACAATAATATTTGGATTTTGAGCAGCATCCGGAGCTGTATAGTGATTTTCCATATATGCCCAGGTTGAGTCTCTGTATTCTGAGACACTCATGCTAAGGTTGGCATAGGAAAATGGTATATTCCCTGTTTTGACAATCTTTTGTAATGAGTTAAATTGTGCCAGATTTAGCGTTTGTGGATAATTAATGAAAACTGCTTTTGGCTGCATAACCAAATCAAGTGGAATCGTAGTGACTTCTCCGGTGCATAAAACCCTTTGGTTGTGTAACTTATTGTCTTGGTCAACGAAGGTTATAACAACGGGGGCGTCTTTGCAAAAACCATTTGATTTTAAAAGTTTTTGTTTTATTGTGATTTCATGGGTGTGCTGCGAAAAGTCCAATGCATGGAAATCAGTAATGACGAAATCATAAAATCCAATATCAAATATCCATCGGTTGAAAAAGTCTGTCAAATCAATTCCGGAGGCTTCACTCAGAGCATCCCTATATGAATATGCTGTCAGATTGGAATATGCATATTGTTGTAAAACCTTCTGCTGCGCACTTCGGAAAAGATCGTCACCCAGATATCCTCTTAATGAATGCATGACCATGGCTCCTTTTTTATAGGTTGTACTGCCATAGGTAATGTCTTTAGGCATTGGAGATAAAGGAAGGTATCGACCATCATTGATATGCGCGTTATTGATAACGTCATATCGATTATCATTTATCAGTCTTTCAAAATCAGGTCTTCCATTCAAGTATTCTTCAAATAGGTGAGATCCATATTCCGCATTCCCTTCTTTAATCCACATATCTGCTTGAGTTCTCAATGTCAGTAAGTCTCCCCACCAAAGATGGCACAATTCATGACTCATTAGTCGTCTTGAATCCGCATTTCCTGAGTTTGAGCTAACAGGGTATGCTATGCAGTTGGGATGTTCCATTGCACCTCTTGTAGTCATTACATAACCGACACGCTCAAATGGGTATTTGCCGTACCAAGACTCAAGTGCATCAACAGCTGTTCCTAAGGTCGAAAAAGAATTTATTACCTTGGCTTGATCAGCCGGTTTACTGATTAGTTGCACCGGAACATCTCCGTATATAGCATTGTGTGTATAGTCATAAGATACATAATTTGACGCAGCAATCGCTGATAAGTAAGTAGGAATAATTTGATCCATTTGAAATACTCTCATTTTTGACAGATCATCAAAGGGATATTCTTCAATTAAACGCCCTACACTATATGAAGTAATATCATTGTTGGTAATAATGCGATATTTATAAGTACTTCTTTCTACAAAGTTATCGAAGCAAGGAAACCAACTTCTACCAAAATTATGCGGGTCATCTGTGAGCCCTATCCCTAAGTTATAGGCTATACCATCTTCAAAGTAAAATCCGCCAAATCCTGACGTTGAAGTAATCGGTGTACCTTGATAATATACAGTTACATCATAGCTTTTCCCCAATTCTAAGACATTGGGAGATTTTACTTGCAACAAAATTTTATTATATTCGTAAGTTGTGTGCTCTCCATCAAACAAAATTGAATCAACTTGCAATCTTAATAAATCCAAGGGAATAAAATCTAAGCCGGCTATTTTGGGGGTAAAAGTAATTACAGCTTTGCCGGTGAGCAACTTACTGTCCATTTTACGTAGATCAATAGTAAGGTCATAATTTAATATATCAAAGGAGTCAGACCTTTCTACTGAAGCGGACCATAAG
>CAKUWM010000306.1 GCA_934699305.1 uncultured Saprospiraceae bacterium
TACTCCACCTCCTCGCATCGCAAAACCTATTCCAACCCCAAGGAATAAACCTCCAAAACTTGCAATCAACAATGAATCTTCTGTCAATATAGGAAAATGAATAAATTGTATTGTCAAAGCCAATCCGGCAATTGCTAATATACTTTTTAATGCAAATTCCTTACTGACCTGCTTTAATCCCAAAATAATAAATGGAAGGTTGAATATAACCAATAATATTGATAATGGGAATTGCGCAAATACATACTTCACCAACAGACTCATTCCCGTTACACCCCCATCTATATATCCATTAGGAACCAAAAAACTTTCCAACCCAAAAGCAGCACTGGCTATTCCGATAATAATAAAAACTACGGATTTTGACTGTGTTTTTAACCATTGCTTTCTCGTAATTTTCCTTTTATTTACATCCATTTACTTATATTTTAATATGGGTAAAAATATAGTTAATTCATATTTTCACAAAGCTACATTCTATTTTTTCTTATATTTATTAATTAAATATTATCTTTATCGGCAAATTCAATACCTTGAAAATTTGTACTTCCTGTTTTTTATTTCTTCTATTCTTTTCTCCCATTTACATGAATCTCTATGGGCAAACCACTGATATAATGAATAATACATATAATAAATTTCAACCTCCTATTGCTCCAATTCATCCACACTCTTTAACCGAGTTTAATGATACCAGAATCGATAATTATTATTGGCTGAATGATAGAAATGATCCACAGGTAATTAATTACCTCTTACAAGAAAACGAATATCTAAAAAATGCTTTGGTCCATACAGAACCTTTACAATATAGCCTTTATACAGAAATGGTCTCCAGAATACCCCAGCAAGACATGTCTGTTCCATATATTCGAAATGGATTTTACTATTATACCCGATATGAAACCAATAAAGAATACCCTATCTATGCCAGAAAAATTGATACAGCTGACGCAAAAGAAGAAATTCTGATTAACTGCAACATCAATGCCAAAAATTATGACTATTTCTCAATAGGCGCTATTTCTATTGACTCATCTAACACAATAATGGCATATTCTGAAGACACCCTTTCAAGGCGTATTTACACCATTCGGTTTAAAAACCTCAAATCAGATCTCTTGCTCCCAGATGTACTTGAAAACACCAATGGTTCAATTGTTTGGTATAACGATGGCAAAGCTGTTCTTTATATCGTGAAAGATCAAAATACCCTCAGAAGCTTTAAGATATATCGTCATATCATAGGACAGTCTCAAAGTGAAGACACCCTTATCTACGAAGAAAAAGATGAAACATATAGTGTCGGTCTCCATAAATCGAGAAGTGGCAGGTTTATTTACCTTATTTGCTCAAGTACACTAACTTCCGAAGTCTTATTGTGTGATGCTGATAATTCGAATGCTGAATTCAGAGTGTTTGAACCAAGAAAAAAAGGGCATCTTTATAATGTCGCCGATGATGGACAACATTTTTATATTATTTCAAATGAAAATGCCCAAAATTTCAAGCTTTTTACGACTGAATTATCCAACACAGACAGAAGCCATTGGGTCGAAAAAATACCTCACCGATTCAATGTTTTAATCGAAGATGTAGATTGTTTTAAAGACTTTATTGTTCTCTCAGAGCGTATTAAAGGTATCGTTAAATATCGAATTATCTCCGGAGAGCAAGATTGCTATCTTGACTTTGATGAAGATGCATACATGACTTACTTGGTAGATAATTACCAGTTTAATACCCGCACATTGCGCTATTCCTACAATTCATTGACTACACCTTATTCTATTTACGATTATGATTTAGACCTAAAGGAAAATATCCTCTTAAAAGAAAGTGAAGTAGTTGGAGGCTATGACAAAAGCATGTACCAATCCGAACGCATTGAGGTGACCTCCCGAGATGGTGTCAAAATCCCCGTTTCTATTGTTTACAAAAAAGACAAAAAACGACCGGAAGGCAATCCATTTCTATTATATGGTTATGGTTCTTATGGATATAGCTTAGACCCCAGCTTCTCCTCCGTTAGACTTTCCTTATTGGATAGAGGCTTTGTATATGCAATTGCCCACATCAGAGGTGGACAAGAATTGGGTCGTCAATGGTATGAGGATGGCAAACTTTTAAAAAAGAAAAATACATTCTATGACTTTATCGATTGCGCTAAGTATTTGATCAACCAAAAATATACTTCTCCTGCTCAACTTTATGCTATGGGCGGAAGTGCCGGTGGATTGTTAATGGGTGCCATCATCAATATGGCTCCACACCTTTTTCATGGAGTCATCGCTGCTGTTCCTTTTGTTGATGTATTGACTACAATGCTCGATGAAACCATTCCTCTTACTACAGGGGAATTTGACGAATGGGGCAATCCGAAAATAAAGGAATACTATGATTACATTAAATCATATTCACCCTATGACAATGTCGTCAACCAAAATTATCCCGCAATGCTGGTCACTACAGGCCTACATGATAGTCAGGTCCAGTATTGGGAACCTGCCAAATGGGTCGCTAAATTAAGAGCTGTCAAAAAAGGGAATGAAGCCCTTTATCTCAATACGAATATGGCTGTAGGACATGGTGGCGCCAGTGGAAGATTTGAAAGATACAAAGAATACGCCTTAGAATACGCATTTTTACTTGACTTGCAAGGAATAAAAAATTAAACCCGAATTCATATTATAGGCAAAAATATTGTCTTTTATATGAATTCTGGCTTACCCGGCATTTGGTTTAAAAGTAGGCCGATTGAGTCAACCTCTTTTGACTTTCTTTACTATTAGAGAACCAAATACGTATTATTGCACTTATGGGGTAAAAGGCTTCCTACGAAAGAATATTTTTTAGCCTTACCTAAATTATTACCAGAATCAATCATACGTATTGCTTAAGAAGCAATTAGCTTAGACCATTTTTTTCATGATATCGGCTTTCAATATTTCATAATCAGATTCATTAATAGCTCCGGATGCCTTCATATTATGTAGTTTTTGCAAAGCTTCCAACATTTCATTGGTTGATTCTCGATATTCGTTGCTTTGTTGGGACGAATATTCTTCTTTGATTTGCTCGGAATATGCTTTCCCCTTTTCGAATTTTTCGTTATAATAATTCTTAAAACTTGCCCAATCAAAATTCAAAAACGTCCCTCCATTTGAAAAATGCCGCTTAAATACTTCCCCCACAGCATACGTCGCTGCACCGGAAAATGCGGAGACTGCAACACCACCTATTACAGACCCAACAAATGGAATCATTTTGGCGAGCATACGGCCTCCTAATTTTGCCACCCCACTGGTCGTCAAAGCCAAAACCGCAGCTTTTCCCTCTGTCTCTTTAAAATCTACTTGATACAATTTACACAACCGACGTATCATTTCAATCTGTACGGCCGTAACAGCCATCATATCAGCCACAGGTACCGGAATTAGCCCGGCTCCGACAGAAAACATGACCGCATTGCGAATAATATTATCGGCTTGTTTAGCCACTGCTTGCTCTTCTTGAGTGTTCATCATTTTTTTATTTAAGTATTTTATTTTGACAACAAATTAAATGCAATAGTGGGTTCCATCATTTCGACCAAACAACGATTGTTTACGATATACGCCACATTTTTTGGAATCTTTGAACAATAAATGTACATTTGCCACGAATTCTAAATAAAACAGCATAAATGGATCCCGACTCGCATG
>CAKUWM010000307.1 GCA_934699305.1 uncultured Saprospiraceae bacterium
ATATTACACCATTACCAAATATGATCAATGCAAAGGATGAATGGTATCTTTGCATAATAAGGTCATTATTAAGGAAGAAAACTAACCTATTATGTAAGGTGCAAATGACGATTTACTGACAGGAAATAATTGTATTGATTTTAAGATGTAATGACAAAAAAAGGCTGCAAAATTTGCAGCCTTTCGTCAGTTATTGTCTTTTATCATTTGGCCTTTCAGGCTTAGGCAATAATGCTTTAGCTGAAAGTTTAAATTTACCTGTTTTACGATCGATGTCTAATAATTTAATTTTTACTTTGTCACCGACTTTAAGTACATCTTCTACATTTGCAATGCGTTGGTGCGCTATTTCACTGATGTGAAGCAATCCCTGTTTGCCGGCAAAGTCAACTACTGCTCCAAATGCAAGGATTTCCTTGACTGTAGCATCGAATGTGTCACCTATTTCAGGATTGAAGCTTATTTGCCTGATTTTTGCAACTGCTGCATCAATACCTGCTTTGTTAGAACTTGAAATATTGACATATCCTTTTCCTTCTTTTTCTTCAATCGTAATAATCGTACCTGTCTTTTCTTGTAAATCTTGAATGATGCTACCACCCGGTCCTATAACGGCTCCGATGAAGCTCTTATCAATTATAATTTCGATTAATCGTGGGGCATGCGGCTTAAGATCCTCATTTGGCTTTTGAATAGTTTCATTCATTTTACCCAAGATATGCAATCTTCCTTCTCGTGCCTGACTTAATGCTCTTTCCAATTGTTCATAAGGAAGACCGTCGATTTTGATATCCATCTGACAACCACAAATACCTTTTGATGTTCCGGTTACTTTAAAGTCCATATCTCCCAGAGCATCTTCATCTCCAAGGATGTCAGACAAAATAACCATACGTTCACCCTCTGCAATCATACCCATTGCAATACCTGCAACGTGCTCTTTGATTTGAATACCTCCGTCCATTAAGGCAAGAGATCCAGCACATACCGTAGCCATGGAAGAAGAACCATTGGATTCAAGTATATCAGATACCAATCGCATAACGTATGGATTGCCCTTTGGTAGAACTTGACGGAGTGATCTTGCAGCAAGATTAGCATGACCGACTTCTCTTCGGCCGGGACCTCTACTTGGTTTTACTTCACCGACTGAATAACCGGGGAAGTTGTAATGCAATAGAAAACGATCGTAAGTCAATTCTACTGCTTTGTCAATCATCTGCTCATCCAACTTCGTACCAAGTGTCAATGTAGTCAATGATTGGGTTTCACCCCTATTAAAGATTGAACTTCCATGAGCAGAAGGGATATAATCAACTTCTGACCAAATTGGTCTAACCTCAGTTGTGGAGCGACCATCTAATCTTTTTTGTGTATCCAAAACATATCCACGAATAGTCGCTTTCTTGATCTTATCAAAGTACTCACCTATAGTAGCAGAGTTTTCTTCTATATACTCTTCACCTTTTTCTTCTGTAATGTTTGTAATGTATGTTTCAAACATTTCTTCAAAACGACTTTTTCTATCATGCTTGCTCAAAGCCGCTTTACACACTTCAATTATTTGAGGTGTAACTATTGCCTGGATATGATCGTAAATTTCCTGGTTGATTTCTACGGGTTCTACGACTCTTTTGTTGAGTGCGGCAGAACCTACTTTTTGTGCCAATTGAATTTGAGCATCAATCTGAACCTTTATCGCTTCATGGGCAAATTTTATGGCATTGATTAGGTCTTGTTCCTGACATTCCTTTGCTTCACCTTCTACCATCATTACATCGCGCATAGTAGCAGCAACAATTAGATCAATGTCAGCGCCCTCTAAAGCTGTTTTGCCGGGATTAATTTCAAATTTACCATCAATACGAGCTACTCTTACCTCTGAGATCGGTCCTTCAAAAGGAATATCCGAAACCGTCAATGCTGCGGACGCTGCTAAAGCTACGTATGCGTCAGGAAGAGTTTCTTTCTCTGCAGAGATGAGGTTGATAATGATTTGAGTATCGTTCATGTAGTTGTCAGGAAATAAAGGACGGATTGCGCGGTCAACTAACCGGCTAATCAATACTTCATAATCTGAAAGTCTTGTTTCTCTTCTGAAAAAGTTGCCCGGGATACGACCGGCAGCAGCAAATTTTTCTTGATAGTCCACTGATAAAGGAAAGAAGTTTTGCCCTTCTTTTGCTTTTTTAGCAGAAACTGCTGTAGCTAATATCATCGTATTCCCTACTTTGACCAATGCTGAGCCATCAGCCTGGGTGGCGAGTTTACCGGTTTCTATCGTTACTTCGGTGCCATTGGGTAAGGTAAAGTTATGTGAAATAGGAGTTTGTTTTCCCATTAGGTTAAGTTTATAAAATGAATAGAAAAATTGTGAAATGAAGTAAATATCGAAATGCGATATAAAAAAAAAGAGTGTTTCTTATCATTTGAAACACCCCTTTTTTGTTATTTTCGTATTCCTAATTTTTCGATAAGGGCTCGATATTTTACAATATCATTTCTCATCAAATATTGAAGTAATCTTTTTCTCTTACCAACCATTGCTAAGAGAGAACGTGTACACGCATGGTCTTTGCGATTGCTTTTTAAATGCTGTGACAGTTGTTCAATTTTAAATGTAAATAATGCGACCTGTCCTTCAACACTCCCTGTGTTTGTGGCAGATCCACCATGTTCAGCGAATATTTCGCTTACTTTTTCTTTTTTAAGATAATTACCCATTTTTACGTTTTAAGGTTACCAAATTGAATCACTAAGATCTTGATTAGCGGAGCAAAGGTAATGAAACATATTGGTTTTCAAGATATATTTTATATTTTTTTTGATTTTTTAATGAATAATGTTGAACTTGAGTCAATTATACTACGTCTTAAGCCTATTTTATAGATATAAAATTAAGTACTTATAATTTTTATAAAGACCAGATATACAATTTGATAAATATATATTTATGTATAATAAAAAAGGGAACAAATTAGGCTCTGACCAATATTTTATTTTAAAAGTATCAGTTTACCTTAGCTTGTGTACTTTGAATTTGATAGTTTATTTATATCTTTATTTAAATAATTGTATTCTTTATGAAATACTTTCTTTGCCTTTTGGCTTCGTTAACGTTTTTTGGAGGGTTTAGTCAGGTGACCATAGAACCTTCATTTCCCAATGTTAATTCTGTGATTACGGTTTATTATGATGCTACTCAGGGCAATGCAGGACTTAAAGACTGTAACTGCAATGTTTATATGCATACCGGCTTGATTACGGATAAGAGCAGCAGTGGGTCTGATTGGAAATATGTACAAGGCAATTGGGGTACAGATGATTCAAAGGTAAAAATGACAAAGGTCGCAGACAACCTTTATTCGATTTCCTACAATATCAAAAGTTTTTATGGCGTTCCGGACGGCGAAGTCATAAAACAACTTGCTTTTGTTTTTCGAAATGTCAATGGAAGCAAAGAAGGCAAGACTTCTACCGGAGGTGATATATTCTATAATATGCCCGGCAATGGAACCAATTTACAATTTATTGTTACTAAATCGGAGCTCAACAATAAAGTTGTACCGCTTAATACCATCTTTGATCTCGATTTGGTTGCCTCAAACGATTCAAAGATAACCTTTCGGGTCAATGATAGCATCATTGCTGATGTTAACGGTACTTCGATGCAAAAGCAATATGCGCTCAGTAATGT
>CAKUWM010000308.1 GCA_934699305.1 uncultured Saprospiraceae bacterium
CGGTATGGTGCTGCACCCTTCCTGACAGTGTTTTTAACTATTCCGGTCTTTTAAATGGATTTGAAAATGGAAAAATTATGTTCATAATAAAGGAGAGGGAAGCCGTGATAAACGAAGTATGGGGAGTTGACATACGACACTATGTAAAAGATACAACTTTTTCAAATTACAGTATTTATAGATATACTGATTTACCGGCCAGTGAAAAACGATAAGCAATTACCTGTTTGCCTCGTTGCATCTGGAAAATAAGCAGCCAGTATCCATTTACTGCAGTACTTTGTTCTATGCCTGTCTCATATGCCACATAGAAATACAAAAAGACAGAATTGATCCTTATCTTAGATCATAAATTATATATAGTTGCAGAAGTTAGGCATAACAATTATTTGCTACGATAAAGAAAGAAGGTTTCTGTCCAAACTATTCCTTCAGCCGTTACTTCACCTAACTTATCCGAAAACAGTTAAAGCCATAAAGTAATGATTGCAATCCTCCTGGCATGGACCTATATTTTCCTGCTTTCCTTTTGTTGGGGGATTATTTTTCTACAACTCTGCGCTGGCTTAAAATCTAATAATAATAAATTCATAGAGATTCATTTCAGTATCATTTGCCTGACAGGACTTGCAACTATTACAGCTTTTTGCAGTGTTTTTTCTTTATTCACATCTATTGGCGGATGGGTGAACCATTTATTGATTGGACTACCATGTTTAACGGTAATCAGAGCTGCTTTCTCCCGAACAAAACATATATTCAGAAATTTAAACTACCCAGGTTCTTTTAAACTAATCGCAGCAGGCGCCATTTCGATCATACTACTCATGGCATCCTGGGTAATAGAACATGCAGATACACTAACTTACCAGGTTCAGATCATTAAGTGGATGGAAGAATTTGGACTCGTTCCCGGTATAGTTAATATTAATGCCAGATTAGGACTTCAAAATTTATGGTTTTGCCTTACCGGCTTTTTTAGTTTGAAATTTACCGCTATTGGCCATTATGTTTACCTTAACTCTTTTGTAGCCTTATTAGTTGTTCTTTTTATCATGGATCGCATTCATACAAACCATAAAAAAGGGAACAACAAAGAAGCTTTTTTATGGTTACTATTATTTTTCACTGCATTTCTAAGCTACAATCAAATAAGACTTACATCCTCCTCCACAAGCTCTGATTATATTTGTGCCGTATATATATTAGCTGCATTTTATCTCATCTATAACGCTAAAGGTTATAACCAGGCTTCAGTTATCAATATATTTATTTTATTTTCTTTTTTCTCAGTAGCAGTTAAGCTATCTGCCATCCCCATATTTTTCGCTGCAATACTTATTATTTTCCGGGAAATAAAAACAGGAAGAATTAAGCATTTAATTGTTTCCCTGACAGTTTCTTTTTTGCTGTTAGGTAGTTTCGCAGTCAGAAATGTTGTAAGTTCCGGATATGTTTTATATCCCTCTCCTATCCCAGACGTGTTTTCATATCAGTGGAAGCAGCAAAAGAAGAAAGTTGAACAGATTGCATCCTATATTACCATATATGCCAGGATACAGGATAGTTATACCGAAGAAAAAATGAACCAGGTCAAAGAAATGTCTTTTAAGCAGTGGGGGCGCATATGGTGGCATCAACGAAAACTGATCGATCAGGCATTGATAGTGGTACTATTAATCTCATTTTGCAGGGGGATATACCGGTTACCAAAACTCTGGGCAAAAAATAAAGACTATTTTATTCTTTACTTTACAAGCCTTACCGGCGTAGCATTCTGGTTTTTAAATGCTCCGGATCCAAGATTTGGTTATGGATTTATTTTGGCACTGATAGGGCTTGAAGCAATGACAACGCCCTGGAAAGCATATTTCGTCAGCATCTGCCCTACCCTTACAAAAGCCGGGAGCATGTTGCTTGGTCTCACCTTCTCGGGCTATATTATTTATCGATGTATCAATTATGTCGAAGCCAGGCAAATACTCATTCCATTAGGAATAGAAAAAATACCAACCACATCAGTAATCTGTAATGGAACAGCATTTAACATAGCTACTTCTCAGGGATGTGGCGATACGGAGCTTCCCTGTATCGAAAATCCCTGTGAAACCTTTGAACAGATCGGTAATGATATCTCTGAAGGCTTTAAGTCTAAAAACTAATATTTTTATCTCATAAGGTACATTTTACCATACCCTTTGTTGAAAAACCTGTCAGTATTGTCACCATCAGATGTATATTTATCCAGGGATTTTCCATTAAGGTGCGTAATCACTCTGTATAGATAAACGCCGTTCGCAAGCTTCTGTCCGTACTGATCTGTACCATCCCATTTGAATTCAGTTATATTTCTCCCTATCCGGATATCACCAAGCTCTTCTTTTGTTATTTCTCTAACGATTTTACCGGTAATGGTCAATACCTGAATACGTATATTTTGCGGTATTTCAGAACCTGTCAAGGTAAATACAAAGGCTGTTGAGGTAGTAAATGGATTCGGATAATTAAGCATATTAGAAATCATCGGCTTATTTATTATTTTAAAGCCGATTCTATAATCCTGTTGCCCGCTTGCATTTCCACTCTTGTCTCTGGCCGATATGATCAATTCATAATCGCCATCTTCCAAAAAGTCCGGATGAAAATCTACCGTTGCTGTATTATCTGCACGACCGGAACTGGCGACGGCAGGAGTAAACCTTAATGTATCGCTATTGAAAGAGTATTGCCTGATAGTTCCATTAGGATAACGAATTGATATCTTAAACAAAGATGTGTCATCTAAAAGCAAATGCCTGCTGTCATCCTTCAGCTTAATTAGTATATGTGGCCTGGCAGATACAATATCATTATTAAGAATATGCACTCCATCAAACGTTACATCCATCAAGGGGTTCAGATTATCAGACCTAACATACAGGCTTTTATGTAAAAAGTTGTTCATCAGATATTCTTCATTCTGATCATAGTCCGGATTAAAGAAAACTGCAATTGTATTTAATCCGGGATATTTTTTTGTATCCAGCATATATTCCAACCTGATAGTATCATTTGCAACCAGCGGCTTTCTTCTCAAAGCATCTAATTCATGTTGAACATTATTTTTATCAATGATCACCAGCTTTACTTTAAGGCTATCGAAGTTTTTATCGCTTATATTCTTAAATGCCACACCAATCTTCATTATCTCTCCGGTCTCTACAGTATCCTTCATCTCAAAATAAATATTGGGTGCTATTGCTCCCTCAGGATAAGGAACATAATTAAGACGCCAAAAATCCAATTGATAAGGTGTGGAAGCTACAGTATCCGTATTGCGCATTTTAAGTCTTAGATAGGGAAATGTGGATACATCAACAGAGGACAGATCGACCTGCTTATCTTCCTCTGCAAGATTATAAAGAGTATGCTCAGAGTTATCCTGACGCACTCCGATTATATCAATAGATGGTTTATCGTGCGATGGGTCTTCTGAATAATGGCCACTCCAGGTAAAATTCTTCCATTCTCTTGCAGGGCCCAGTTTGGGAGATGTAATATATCCTACTGTATCTGGTATTGGACAATCCAATGCCATTGGTATCAGGTCAACTTGAGTAATACTGAGTTGAGGCCTGGGTGCAAAAATAGCATTGTCATTTTTCTTAATGACAAAGTTCC
>CAKUWM010000309.1 GCA_934699305.1 uncultured Saprospiraceae bacterium
TATAGCGCCTGTGAGACATTGGGTGTTGGTCGGGACCAACTGTATGAAGAGCTTCATGATGGTCGAGCTAAGTATTCTAGTATATTCAACTATCCATCTCTTACATGGGCAGATATGGGAGCTATCGGATGGCTGGTGGATGGTGCAGCTATTATGAATCAGGTTCCTCTATGTCGTGCATCCTATGGGCCGTATGCCAGAGCCATGGTAAGAATATGTAAAGAAGAATCCTTTCATCAAAGACAGGGATATGATATTTTATTGACGCTTTGCAGAGGGTCGGAAGAACAAAAAGCGATGGCTCAGGACGCCTTGAATAGGTGGTGGTGGCCGTCTTTGATGATGTTTGGCCCGGAAGACAAAGATTCTGTACACTCAGAACAGAGTATGCGCTGGAAAATAAAACGGTTTAGCAACGACGAACTAAGGCAGCGTTTTGTCAATATGACGAAGCCGCAGGCGGATTTACTTGGCATAACGATACCGGATCCTGATTTGAAGTGGAATGAAGAAAAGCAAGGATATGACTTCGGCGAAATCAATTGGGATGAATTTTGGCAAGTCGTCAAGGGCAACGGTCCATGTAATTATGAAAGGATTGAGGCAAGGAAGAAAGCATGGAATGATGGCGAATGGGTCAGAAAAGCTGCTGCAGGCTATGCGGAAAAATATGCGGAATAGTCACCTTTTGGTATCATTTAAAAAATTTTATCCAGTTAGCTTTATTTAAAAAATTTATTGCATCATAAATAAAAAATAGATAGACATGAGCAGCAATTGGCCACTTTGGGAGATATTTATCAGAAGTAAAAACGGCTTGCAGCACAAGCATGTCGGCAGTTTACACGCACCCAATGCGACTATGGCATTAGAAAATGCCCGGGATGTATATACCCGTAGAATGGAAGGAAATAGTATTTGGGTTATCCCATCTAATTACATTACAGCCTCCGACCCTCAGCAAAATGATGAGTTTTTTGAGCCGGCAGAAAGTAAAATCTATCGACATCCTACTTTTTTTGAATTGCCCGACGAAGTTAAACACATGTAATCTCAACTTGATATGTTAGAAAATCAGACTCCACTTTTTAGATTCTTAGTCCAATTGGGTGATGATGCACTTATCATTAGTCAAAGGCTGTCAGAATGGTGCGGACATGGCCCTGTACTTGAACAAGACATCGCTATTACCAACATTACCCTTGATATCCTTGGTCAGGCAAGACTATGGTATCAATTAGCATGTGACCAATCAACCACTTTCAACAATGAAGATGATTTGGCATACCTTCGCGATGCTCGTCAGATGACCAATCTTCTCCTTACAGAACAGCCCAATGGAGATTGGGGACAAACAATTATGCGGCAATATCTATATGATGCCTTTAAAAAAATGTACTATACTGCTTTAGAACAGAGCAGCCACGCGTCCATCAGCGAAATAGCGCACAAGTGCAAAGTCGAAACAACCTATCACCACAAATGGAGCAGCGAATGGGTTAAAAGACTCTCCCTTGGTTCAGATGAAGGTCATCAACGGATGCAAAATGCACTGAATAGACTTTGGCGCTATCATCACGAGTTGACCATGTCAAGTGAGGTGGATAACATGATGTCTTCTGATGGTATTGGAATCAAGCCATCTGAATTAAAAGAAACGTACGAAACACTGATAAATAACCATCTTTCAGCATGTAACCTCGCGATTCCGACTGATCAAAATATTATATCAGGTGGTCGAAAAGGGATACACACCGAACATTTAGGGTATATCCTCGCTGAAATGCAATATATGCAACGAGTGTATCCAAATCTACAATGGTAAGATGAAAACCGATGCCGAAGTCCTTGAGTTGTTAAAAGAAATCAGCGATCCGGAGATACCGGTATTGACGATTGTTGACCTTGGCATTGTTGAGAAGATTAAAGTTGAGGAAAATAAGCTGTATATAGGCATACTTCCCACATACAATGGATGCCCGGCGATGGATCTTATCCGTATGATGGTGTATGAAAAATGCTACGACGCCGGCTTTAGAGACATAGAAGTCGCCTATCTCAACAGCCCGCATTGGACTACCGATCGAATCTCTCAGCAAGGCATGGATGCCATTCAAGTGTATGGAATAGCGGCTCCTGATGCTTCGACACGGATAGAACAACTCATCAATGGTGAATCCTCGATACGTTGCCCAAAATGCCATTCATCCAATACAAAACTGATATCAGCCTTTGGTTCTACTGCCTGCAAGGCATTGATGCAATGTAGTGATTGCTTGGAACCCTTCGAGTACTTTAAATGTAATGGAATCCGACAGGGAGAATCTTAGGCTTAATGTCTTTATTTCTTCTTGATGTAAGCCGCAGCATCTTCATCAACTATCCACTCCAATTTACCATTAGTAGGTCGAATGACTTGTGCCGGATATAGGTCTATATCTTTTCTTCCAAAAAGAACCTGTTTCAAAATGTCTGCCTTCTTGGCACCCCGAACTAAGAATACCGTATTCAATGCATTATTGATGGGTACCGGTAAGAATGTCAGACGATAGCCTATCTTTTCTCCTACAAAATAGCCATAGACCCATTGGTCTGTGATTTTTAAAGCATAAGACTGTGGAAATAAAGATAGAGTATGCCCATCTTCACCCAATCCCAATAAGACTAAGTCAAAAGCATTGATGGTGAGTACATCAAAGTGATTTCTGATTTTCTCTTCCATATCAGCCGCCGCCTCTTCAGCGGAAAGATCTGTTCTGAAAGGAAATATATTGAATCCCGGGACGGGAAGATGGTCCAATAAATTTTCATAAGCCATTCTGGTATTACTTCTTAAGTCGTCTGAAGGTACCAACCTTTCATCGCCCCAAAAGAAAAATACCCTTTTCCAATTAATATCAAAATCATCTTGCAATCGTACTATGGCTTCATAAACTTCACGTGGCGTATTACCGCCGGAAAGAGCCACTGTACAATGACCTTGATGATCTACACTATGTTCGATTATAGAAAGAATGCGGCGGGCAGCGAAGTCATTGAATTCATGTGTACTTTTTACTTCAATTTCCATGGTTATTTAATATTTATACTCGTTTTTTTAGTCAATACAGTCTATTATAACGTTGAGGGTGGAAATTAGATTGTGAATATCTCTCATTTTTACCCACTTTTTCTGAATAATTATATGCTCATTTTATTCAAAAAAAACGTTGCATTACTCAAATATATTATAATTTTTGTTTATATGATAGTATTTGCCGAATAAATTTTTATTACGTTTCTTATAAAAATAATAATCAATATATTAATAGTTGATGAAAAGCAATATACATATATCGAAAATTACTGATCCGAAGTATACTCTTTGATAAATAAATAGCATTTTCGAATCAATTATTAAAAATTTAGACTCAAATGGAGCTGATTGTTCGCCAGTAAATACATTCGTTTTAAAATATAAAATTTTCCATTTGTGAATTAATTTATAAAATAATTTAATAAATATTTTGTTAATCAAAATTATGTCCTTATATTTGTTTTATATTTAATTCTATCATCAAAATAAAAATTTGCAAAATGAACGCATCAACGCATCAACGCATCAACGCATCAACGCATCAACGCATCAACGCATCAACGCATCAACGCATCAACGC
>CAKUWM010000310.1 GCA_934699305.1 uncultured Saprospiraceae bacterium
CCTGTTTTAAAATACTTTGCCTGAGCGCTTCGGCTTGTTGCAGGCTTTGGGTAATGTTTTGTTCTAGATTATCCCCGATAGAAATTTTCTCCTCAATAAATTCTGTAATCGTTTTTTGTTCCGCAATTGTTGGAAGTGGAAGATGTATATTTAAAAATCCTTTTTGAGTTAGATTAACGCCGCTATCACTTATTCCCGTTTTCATTCTCTCAATTTCCCGTATATATTTTTCCGAGTTTAATAGCATCTCAAAGTATTCATTCAAAACAAGTTTATCATTTAACTTAATTCTATAAACTTTGTCGCAGTTCAATAACTTTCTTCTAATATTTTTCACAAGACAACAAACTCCAACTCTAACTCTTGGGCCGGCTCGTGTAATTAGTATATCCCCAGTTACTAATTCGTGTTGCTTTCTTGGTATTAAGTTCGCAGGCAATTTTTTGTTTTCTGTTGCATTAAATCTCCCGTACTGAACTGCAGTCGTTTTAATTACCGACCATTCATCTTCTTTACCCGGATGGTTTTCGCATTTCGGACTCCATCCTTGATCCAAGTTATTAATAATCTCTTCAATCTTCACCAACTTCCACCCTTCCGGCAATTCATTCTTTGTTTGATATTGCACTTCCGGTTCGGCGGCGAGTTGTCCCATAAAGTTTCGAATCGTAACTGAGGGTTCGGGTCCCCGGGAGGACAGGTATTTTTTTCTCCATTCTTCGGTCAACTTGCCTTCAAAAGCGGCTTTTAAAATGCTCTGGCGGTAGGTTTTGAGTTGTTGCTGTGCCGTTTTTAATTGTGCCACGCTGTTATCCAACTCGCTGAAAAGCTCCTCAATTCTAGAAACGATAGATTGTTGTTCGGAGAGAGGCGGAATAGGTATCAAGATCTTTACATAATCTGGAAATTTTAAATTACGTAAATTATTACTTCCAGCCTGATAGTTTACAATGTCTCCAGAGACATAAAAGAAAGTAAGAAAATAGTTAAGAAATCTACTGTTAATTCCATCGCCAGGTCTTATGAGTCTTAAAAAATTGGTACAAACTTTTGGAACATCGGGCTGATATGCTAACACTGATTTGTCAATCAAAACTGTTCTCCCAACAGGTTGTTCTGGGCCTCCGCCAGATATTTCAACTAAAATATCGCCATCTTGTAATTTTCTTTTTTCAATGTTCGTCTTTTTAATCTTTCGCAAAGAAGCGGTATTGCCTTTTTCCGTATTCCAATTTCTAATTTCAGCACCTCGTATACAATACGCGAAATCATAATTTTCATCTGCATAAGATTCATCTTTCCCCCAATCACCTCCAATCACAAAATTTAGTAATTCCTGCAATTCTTTTACTTCCCAATGTTTCGGTATGTTTTGGTCGCCTTTCAAACTCATGTCGTTTTTCTAATGAAGCAAAAACTAATTGATTATCAATTCTTTATTTCTTTTGTATGCTTTCTAATGAAGCAAAATCTTGGTATGTTATCGATAAATCATGTCTAATTCTAACCCTGGGGTCTTATAATTTAGTATTGATAATCAATATATTATGGTATATTAAACCGCAAAACCGTCTAAAAAATACGTCTAATGGCGTCTAAATGGCAATTCCCAACGATAGTTAATGCCCGCTACTATAGAAGTCAATTATTATTGAAGTGTTTCTTCAAAAACCGAAAACTTCTGATAATTGTCTGCTTTAATTTTCTCTTCTATTTTATCAATATAATCTGCTTCTTCCATTTTGAACTTCATCGATTTGCTTTTTTCCAGATCATTAAGATGGTTCAAAAATTTTTCCTGCGCAGATTTTGGTTCAGGCTGGTTGTAAAGCACATAATAAGCTCCTTTATGCCGGTTGCCTATTGTTTCTTTTTCAAATGCGCTTAAAGCATTAACTATTGATTCAAATTTATAAATGTGGCTGTTGACCAATTCTATCTGGCTTGTAAAATCAATTAGCTGTGCTGCTAATATATTTCCATTTTTACTGATCAGTGAAATGTTTTCTTCAGCCTTTAAGGTGGGTATCTTTTGTGGCGTAAGATTATAATCAACATCCACACGGTCCTTTATTTCCGATCTCTTTATCCGGTTTTTTACCCGGTTATAAAAATCGCTGTAAGATGTATCGGGCTTATTTTTACCAATATATTTTATAAATAGTTTGTCAAAAATTTGTTTGTCGATAGGCGCCATATAAAGTTTTGGTGCATCGAATTGTAATACACCCTGGGCATATTTGTTCAGGTATTCAATATACTCTTTATTAAAAGTATGCTCAGCTTTAAAAAGTTCTTTGGTGGCTTTCTGAATGTTTTTATTCGCGGTATTTATATTTTTTTCAAAATTGCCCAAAGAAAAGTTGACCAGGCTATTTACATTTTCTCCTATCAACTTTTCAGCAATTTTTATCTTATTTCTTGAAGTTTTAAAAAATACTTCTTCAGGTGTTACAGCTAATAAGCCAACACTGATTTTTTCTGATGTTACAGAATTTGTTTCTATGTATATAGTGGAAAGAAAGTTATCCATTTTACTTCTTTTTTTTGAGAGGAATTAAATTTAGCACCTGGTCTGAGAGTGACTGCATACGTTTTTCAGAATTAAGAAAAGCGGAAATCCGCTCTTTTAATTTTGGGTTTATATCCCACGTCTTCGGTATTGCCTCAAAAATATCATCAATAACTTTTCCCGTTTGAATTTGGGACAGCAAAGTTACGAAATTTTGGGCAATCTTCCGTTGCTTTGCGGGAGTGATAAATCGCGCAACAGAATTATAAAAATTACTGGTAATCAATTTTTTATAAGTAGAAACGGGAGTTGCTTCACTGAAAGATCCCATTGCTTTAATACCCCCGAAAATTGAGCCGTGGTCGATTGGGATCAATTTAATTTTCTGATTGTAACCCTGCAGAAGCATATTATAATTGCCACTATGCCGGTCTGCATTTTCCACCCATAAATCAAAAATGGCAATCCTGAGTATGTCTTCGGGGTTTTCAAGTTTATTGAAACTGCGTTTATCATTTATTAAATCTAATTCAGACAGAAGGCTGGCGCTGGGAATTTCTTTAGAGCCCCATGCGGTACAGTTTTGATAATACCTGGCATATCTTACATTCTTCGATATAATAGCCGAAGGAATATGGACCAGAGATTGCTCAGGACAATATATGCCTGCCTCGGTTAACAGAGCAGTACCTATCATTTCATACACCAACAATTGTACTTCCTGTTGTTTCACAGAATTTCTATACTTGCAATAGTAATTATGGCCATCGTCGCATTCTATAAATAAGGGACTGTGCCCATCGGTGTCAATTTGTTTAGTGAATGATATGGCGTTAATTGTTGGAATCATGATTAAGCTGCTAACACCTCGTTCAGTTCATTAATAATTTCATCGGTTTCTGTGCCAAATAACTGCCACATTTTACCGATCCCGCCGTGCTCGTTAAAGGGCGTGAGCTCAAAATCGTCCCTGTCAATATGAAAGCTGGCGGCAATATAATCCTTCATCATCCGCAGCCAGGCCACCTGCTCTTCCGTAAACCGATTGTGCTGCCCGGCATTTTTTTCAAATATCCATTGCTGAAATTTGCGGTCGGCCATTTTGTCGTAGGAAGTGAGCGT
>CAKUWM010000311.1 GCA_934699305.1 uncultured Saprospiraceae bacterium
AAACGGTGTCGTTACGAACAAACATATCGTGTACGTCGCCCGGGTAGTCGTCGGATAATAGTCGAAGAAATTCCGGCTTTGTTGGATCATTTTTAAGACTAAACACCGACATAGAGCGGTGATTGTGCAGACCTATATACATATTATCGCCATCCATAAAAATGGTATGGCCTGTTTTAAAATATGTTTGGCTACCGGAATATACGACATGTACACTATCCGGCAAGTAGGACAAATCAACAATATCGAAGTGATTAGGCCCTCCGTCATCGCTTACCTGATAGGCATAATGCTTATATGTTTTATATTCTCTCCAAATGGCATTCTTGATGTTGCTTTTGACAAAATCTACGAATTCCGGCTTTGTAGGATCGGTAATGTCTATATATGCTGTTCCGCCGTTGCATCCCACGATGGCATACTCTCTTCCACCTTGGGCATAAGCCCAGCAAGAGCTATAACCTGCGCCATATTCATCCACTTTGTCTGATGGAACAGACCAATGACCTAAAAGATCGATATTCAAATGGCTAAAATTTTGACTGAACAAGGGTGAAAAAGCTATGGTAAGAAGTAGAAAAAGAAAGCTTCGCATCAAATTAATATTTGTATTTAGGGGTCAAATGTAAAACAAATATTTGTTTTGCGTAAAAAGAAAATAGAATGTCATGTATTTTAAGTATTTCACCAATTGTGTTCCAAAAAGCATCGTCGTATAAGCAATTGATTATTAAATTCTAATATTTTTACGGCATAATACATTTTAAGAGTAGTTAACATAAAAAATGCAAAGAATTATCAGAAAAATAAGGCAAACTTCTTGGTTAGGTGATGACGATGTTATATTTTTGCACCGTTTTTGAGGAATGACTCATAAATCATTGATTTAATTAAATTTATCAACAAAATAAACATGGCAAACACAGGTCGCGTTAAACAAATCATCGGTCCGGTAGTTGACGTTAGCTTTTCAGGTGAAGGTTCTAAGCTTCCCGAAATTTTCAACGCTTTGGTAATCAAAAGAGAAGGTTCTAATGACCTTGTACTTGAAGTTCAACAGCACTTGGGTGAAGATAGTGTCCGCGCAGTAGCAATGGATGCGACAGACGGATTACAAAGAGGTACAGAAGTCATTGATACCGGCGCTACTATAACTATGCCTGTTGGCGATCATATCAAAGGTCGTTTGTTTAATGTGGTAGGTGAAGCGATAGATGGTATTTCCAAGGTAGATAAGGGCTCTAATGCTTATTCTATTCACCAGAAGCCACCTACTTTCGAAAACTTAAGTACAGAAACAGAAATTCTTTATACTGGTATCAAGGTCATCGACTTAATTGAGCCTTATCAAAAGGGTGGAAAGATTGGATTATTTGGAGGAGCCGGTGTCGGTAAGACAGTATTGATTCAGGAATTGATCAACAACATTGCAAAGGGATATGACGGTATGTCTGTATTTGCAGGTGTTGGAGAGCGTACCAGAGAAGGGAATGACCTTCTAAGAGAGATGATTGAAGCAGGAATCGTTAAATACGGTGAAGAATTCAAGCATTCTATGGAGGAAGGAGGTTGGGACCTTACAAAAGTGGACAAAGAACTACTTAAAGATAGTCAGGCGACCTTTGTATTCGGACAGATGAACGAACCACCGGGTGCTCGTGCACGTGTGGCGCTTTCCGGATTGACTTTCGCCGAGTATTTTCGTGACGGTGACTTAAATGATCCTAATGGAGGAAAAGACATTCTTTTCTTTATCGATAATATATTCCGATTTACGCAGGCAGGTTCTGAAGTATCCGCACTCTTAGGTCGTATGCCTTCAGCGGTGGGATATCAGCCTACATTGGCAACAGAAATGGGTCTGATGCAGGAACGTATCACTTCAACCAAGCGTGGTTCGATTACTTCCGTACAGGCAGTATATGTACCTGCGGATGACTTGACTGACCCTGCTCCGGCAACAACTTTCGCCCACTTGGATGCTACTACTGTATTGGATAGAAAAATTGCCTCTTTGGGTATCTATCCGGCGGTTGACCCATTAAACTCAACTTCCAGAATCCTTGACCCCAATGTAATAGGTCACGAACACTACAACTGTGCTCAAAGAGTAAAGGGAATACTTCAGAGATATAACGAATTGCTTGATATCATCGCCATCTTAGGAATGGAAGAATTATCTGAAGATGATAAATTAGTGGTACATCGCGCACGTCGTGTTCAGCGATTCTTATCCCAACCGTTCCACGTAGCGGAGCAGTTTACGGGCTTGAAAGGAGTATTGGTTCCGATAGAAGAGACCATTAGAGGTTTCAATATGATTATGGATGGTGAAGTGGATGAATATCCTGAAAGTGCATTTAACTTGGTAGGAACAATCGATGACGCCATAGCAAAAGGCAAGAAGTTGCTGGAAGAAGCTAATGCCTAATCTTTCCATTGAATAGATTAAATAAAACCTATCATGCAGTTATCAGTTTTAACCCCGGATCAAGAGTACTTTAGTGGTGAAATAACCTCTGTAAAAGTGCCGGGTGTATTGGGAGAGTTTCAGGTGTTGAACAATCACGCACCTATTGTATCTGCTTTGTCAGAGGGAAAAGTACAGGTTAAGACTGCCGATGGGAAAGTATTGCAATTCAGCATTAGCGGCGGTTTTATTGAAATACTTAATAACAACGTCTCCTTATTGGTTCAAAATATTGAGGAATAAATCCAAATTAATTGACCAATATTCAAAAAATGAAATTATCTTCACCGCCCAAAACAATGGCGAGGTAGCTCAGTTGGTTAGAGCGTATGATTCATAATCATAAGGTCGGGGGATCATGCCCCCCTCTCGCTACTCAAGAATGATAAGGGTTTCAAGAAATTGGAACCCTATATTTTTTCATACTTGGCATATACATAGCAAAATTGTACAGAAAAACCCGAATTCAGCAGTATCGGTTTTGAAAAATGAGATTATACAAGAATTGTTTTACCAAATTGATTTATAAATCAAGCCAGCTTTTTTGGTATTAATTTTTGTGAATTGTAGTTTGATAGATAAGGGCGTGCAAGGATCAGAGCTCTGTAATCTTCGTAGCAAAATGTATAGTAGGGTCAGTTAGGGGCGTTAGCCCTGTTATCTTCTTTAGCTATAGTATTCAAACAAATATTTTTCATCGTAATCGATTTCATATTTCCGCAAAAGCAATTGGTATTCTTCTCTGAATGTTTGTTTTTTATGGTGTTTGGGTTGATTTAGCACATATTTTACAACGGCATCAATATGTGATTTGGAATAGGAAAATGCCCCATAACCATCCTGCCATTGAAACTATCCGGCTATACATTTTTTCTCGTTAAGCCATTTAGATGAACCAGATTTTACTTGTTCCATAAGTTTTGAAGGTGGTAAACTTGGATGCATTCCAACAAATAAATGAGTGTGGTCGGGGTTGCAATAGACAGCGTAAGCTTTACATTTATGGTTGGCAACAATGCCGCACATTACTTCCTCCAGTTCTTCACGGAATGACTCTTTGATGAGGTTTTCTCTGCCTTTAATACTAAAAACAAATTGAATGTATAATTGCGTATAAGTA
>CAKUWM010000312.1 GCA_934699305.1 uncultured Saprospiraceae bacterium
GGATATTAATTCTAAAAACAATTGCAGATGTGTTGGTTTGGTACTAGAAACAAGGCCCGATACTATTACACCAAAGGAGGTATTAGATTTAAGAAAATTAGGTGCGACCAAAATTCAGCTAGGAATACAAACCCTAGACGATAATATTAGTGATTTGAATAAAAGAGGTGAACATAGAGTTGATACGGCGAGAGCTTTTCAGTTGCTTAGAGCAGGTGGTTTTAAAATTCATGCCCATATTATGCCTAATTTGTATGGATCAACACCTGAGCTGGACCTAAGTGTATACAAAGAACTTTTCGAAAGTCCCGAATACAAGCCGGACGAACTGAAAATTTACCCTACCTCAATAATAAAAAATACTGAGCTATATACCTTGTGGGAGCAAGGTAAATATGTTCCATACACTTCGGAACAATTGGTTAACTTAATAGCTGATTGTATGGAAGTAACCCCTGAATACTGCAGACTTACAAGGATAATTAGGGATATTCCATCAACAGAAATTGCAGATGGTAATAAGACTACAAACTTAAGAGAAGTTGTTGAGTTTAAACTTAAATCAGAAGGAAGGAAAAACGATAATATTAGGGCAAGGGAGGTAAAGTCAAAAAGCCTGAGATTTGAAGATTTAAGCCTTAAAATAGTACCTTACTCCACTCAATTGGCTAATGAGTACTTTTTGCAATTTGTGACTGTTAAAAACGAAATAGCAGGCTTTTTAAGGTTATCTTTACCCAAGGATAAAAAGAATGTAATAACCGATGAGTTAAACGACTGTGCAATTATTAGAGAGATTCATGTATATGGTCCTAGTATGGAGCTAAGTAAAGATTCTACCGGTCAAGCTCAGCACTTGGGACTAGGTACAAAATTAATAGAGAAAGCAAAGGAGATATCCGTTGGGGGTGGTTTTACTAAACTGGCTGTGATCTCTAGTATAGGAACAAGGGAATATTATGCCAACAGGGGTTTTAAACTTGATAAATATTATCAAATAACTCAGTTATAAAGTTATTACTCTCTTCTGATATATTTATTCCAAATAAAGTAGCTGTTTCAATTGCAGAAAGCCCTAGAGCCTCTGCAATTGAGAATAATGTTTCTTTGGTTGGATTTGTAATCCCATTTTCCATTCTACTCACACTGCCAAAGGCAGCATTTATTCGAAGCTCGAGCTCCATTTGAGATAGCTTCGAGCGTTTTCGGAAATATTTGATACGTTGACCTAGATTGACCATGCAATGATTATACTTGTGATATAATTGCTTTTGAGTTTTGTTGTAATGTAATTACAACAAAACAGTAATTCATCTTTTACATAAAAACTACTATTTTATTTCTACTGAAAAGACTTTGTTGTTTTGTCTGTGGAAAATGTCTATTTTCGATTACATGAAAAAGCTAAATATAATTTTAAAAGACTTTGGATTAAGTGAATTTGAAGCATCAATATATTTAAACCTATTACGAAATGGGGCCAGTACTGTTTTGGAAGTTTCGAAGAGAACCGGATTAAATCGAATTACTACTCACACCAATGCTGAAAATCTATTGCGGAAAGGTCTTCTAAGTACAATTAAACGAAAAACAAAAAGATATTTAATTGCGGAATCTCCGGAAAAAATTGAGTCGATTCTTCGGTCCCAGGAACTGGAACTGGTAAGGAAAAGAGAATTATTTCCCGAACTGTTAAGTATTTTAAAAGCTGAAATCTCTCATCCTAATTCAAAAACTCATTTCGAAGTAAGAACTTATGAGGGAAAAACAGCTATTGAATCGCTTTATGATGAGATCTTGGTGAGTAAAGAAGTTAGAGCGTTTGTAAATGCTGCAGAAATTCATAGAATCTATCCAAATAATTTTCACAAATTCGGCAACGCTAGTGCAAAAGGGGATATTGAAATATGGGATATTGTTGAAAATAATCCCTATGGTAATTTACAACGAAAACTGAATAATTATAAGAATTATCATATAAAGGTCCTCCCCGAGGGAGTGTCTGTCGGATCTATGGATTTTCTAATACATGATAATAAAATTACCATTATAGAAGGAGATTTAGAGCCAGTCGCAGTTGTTATCTCTAGTCCTGCACTGTATATAAATTCAAAATCAATTTTTGACTGCATGTGGCAACTACTAGTTTAATGAGTGGTATAATTGCGAGATTTTTTTTTAAGTATGTTCGAAGAAAAGGAAAGTATAGTTGAAAGTTTATCCTATGCCATAAAGGATATTGGTTGTCAAATCGAGAAATTCGGTGAGATTCGACCTTCAAATACGGGTGGATATGTACATATGCATAGCCTTAGCACGCACAATTTTAGATTGTCACAGATAAAGTTCCTAGATCACTTTTTTAATAATTTATGGGTATCTTCTTTGGATAAAGAGATAAATGGTGTTACGGTTAAAGAATTGATGGGTATTGCCGAATCTCAAATGCAGTTGGCATTTTCAACAAATCCAAACAGACAAAAGTGGGTGGACTATTTTGGTATCGATTTAATTGGGGAAGATAATTTAATATGTGATTTGAATACTGACAGAGCTACTATTGTTGGTTTTCAACAAGAAATTGCAGAAATCTTTCAAAATTTATTTCCAGAAAAAGATCTAGTCTTCGATAAGTTCTATGAGCACTTCTTGCCCTATGTTAATCAGTTTGCAGCAAAAAAGAATGATAGAATTTTTGTACTCACCTATCCAAACGAACAATATAAAGTGCCAATTAAAAATTTTGCAGATAGGTTTGGATTTAAATTTGGACCGATTTCAGATTTTAATCCACGGAAGTATGACCTAATAATAAGACAGGTAAAATCGGAAGAGATACTTAATCATCCAACAAGATATGTTTTGAAAAAAGAGTTTGGTGCAGGAGGTTGGCAAGTTTTTATTGGTGAAGATCTAAAGAAGTATCAGTGGAAGGATTTAATTTCGCAGGTTAGAGATTCAAAACATGCTTGGGTCATAGAAGAGAAAGTGGGAAGAAGTAATAAAGAGATTGTGGTAGGTTTCTGGGAACACGAACAACTAAAAATATCAAAGGAGAATTTGAATGTAATTGAAAGGATATATGCTATCAGTGATGAGGAGTGGTATTGTGGAGAGGCCTTCGGTAAGAACTCTAATAAGGTTAATGCCAGTGGATTTACCTTCCCACTGGCACTAAAATCTTAGAGTAAATTCCACATAGTCTGATGTACAGATCTAAAACCATCCGCTATATTCTTTGAAGTGATTAGTATTACTGATGGATTCTCTTCTTCAAGTTGTATTACTGCAACATTATCTCCATAAATTACGAAGTCAAACCCCGGATCGTATTTATCAGCTGCTACAATTTTGTAGTTATATCCTTTGTACCCCTTACTAATTACCTCTTGTGCTTTTGGTGTATCTGCTAGTATGTCCCAGACTTCTCTATTTGGGTTGGATTTTTCTGCTTTCTCTTGTATGCCTATAGGGGTTGGAAACACTTCGTAATATTTTTCCAGATTAACAAAAGAATATACTTTATCGTACTTAAGGGTTTGTTCGTATATACTTTGAACTTCCTT
>CAKUWM010000313.1 GCA_934699305.1 uncultured Saprospiraceae bacterium
TTTAGCACAGACCTTAGCAATTCCGAGTGGATTCGGACGTAGTCGAATCCGCCGTAATTGCGGTTATACATTGTTGGCACCAGTTGTTATTTTTCATTTATCCACTTTGTAAGGTATTTGGTCAATGTCTCAACATTATCTTTTTCCGTTTCTTTTTCATATTCAGTAACCAAGTCAGATGATTCTCCAATTAAATCTCTTATGTTTTTGTCAGACACCAAAATTACTTCTTTTGTGTTTTTGTCCATTACGTAAGGCAATCGTATTAATGCTCTTTTTGCTGCACTAAAGCCAGAAATAATTCCTCCGAACATATATGAAATATCAGAAGATTTCATTCCATATCTTTTCATATTCATTGGTATTCCCGCATTAAAAACGAAATAATTTTCATTTTCTCCCTCAATTTTGCGATACCAAAACTGTAATTCGTGATTGAAACTATTAAAAAACAAATCATCATCAAACATTAAAGTTTGGCATTTGCTTATGCAGAATTTATAAATCTGCATAAGCAAATGCTATTTAAGTCACCCGTAGCTGCTCTAATGAAAATAGCTTCGCAAAGCTGCTAACTTTAGACTAAACCAATTGTTTCTATTGGTTTAATTTTTCTAAAAAATAAAGTCTACTAAATCTATATATTTTATATATTTGCCCTGCGAATCATTCTTTTTGATGATTTGTTTTCTTTCTGCAAATTGATAGTATGAGTGTGGAATAGAAAGAGTAGGAGAATTTTGGATACTTTTTGTGTTATTGATTCCTCTTCCCAAAATAAAAGAAGAGGTTTTTTATATTGAAAAATTATGTTGAGTTTTAGAAGTGAACTTGAAAACCCAGTAGTTGAAAAAGAGATTATTGATCTTGAACGTAAAATCAGAGCTTTCCGCGATGGTAAAATCCACGATGATAAGTTTAAAAGTTTAAGATTAGCCCGTGGGATCTACGGTCAGCGCCAACCAGGTGTTCAGATGGTCCGTATAAAAATCCCTTTTGGGAAAGTTACGTTTAAGCAGATTTTAAAAATCGCAGATGTTTCAGATGAGTTCGCATCTTCAAATCTGCATTTTACCACACGCCAAGATATCCAGATCCATTACGTAAGTTTAGATAGAACGCCAGAGCTTTGGGCTAGGCTGGCAGAAGATGGGGTAACCACCCGCGAAGCCTGTGGTAATACCGTTAGAAATATTACTGCTTCTGCAATTGCAGGCATAGACCCTAAGGAGCCTTTTGATGTCTCTCCGTATGCTTACGCATTCTTTAAATATTTTTTACGTAATCCAATTTCTCAGGAAATGGGTCGTAAATTTAAGTTCGGTTTTTCATCAAGCGAAGACGATACCGCCATTTCCTTTATCCACGATATCGGCTTTATCCCTAAGGTTAAAATCGAAAATGGAGAAGAGATAAGAGGTTTTAAGGTAGTTTTAGGTGGAAGTTTAGGTGCACAGCCTTACATCGGTCAGCTGGTTTACGAATTTTTGCATGAAGATTTAATTATACCATTTTCAGAATCTGTTATCCGTGTTTTCGACCGTTACGGCGAGCGGGCAAACAGAAATAAGGCCCGTTTAAAGTTTTTACTGAATAAAGTTGGTTTTGATGAGTTTTTGAAGATGGCCGAAGAAGAACGTACTGCCACAAAAGTAAAATCATACAAAGTTGACAGAGGTACCATTGAAACGCCAAATATCCCCGATGCAACAGCGCAAAACGTTGAAATTCCAGCAAATAAAAAATTAGCCTACGAAATATGGTTGGCTACCAATGTATTTGAACAAAAACAAAAGGGTTTCCACGGTGTATTTATCAAGGCAAAAACAGGAGACATGTCAACTGCAGTTGCCCGCAAATTTGTAGCAGCGGTTAGCCCTTTGGTGGCGGATGAGATGCGTGTTACCATTAGCCAAGGCTTATTGTTGAAATATGCCCGTACTGAAAATTTACCAGCTTTATATTTAGCATTAGACGAACTAAACCTGGTAGAGCCTGGCCATGACAGCCTTGCCGATGTAACTACTTGCCCAGGTACAGATACTTGTAACTTGGGTATTTCAAACTCGATGGAACTTTCCAGAGTTCTAGAGTCCGTAATTTATGAAGAGTACGAAGAGTTTGTTTACAATAAAGAAATCAAGATTAAAATCAGTGGCTGTATGAACAGTTGCGGTCAGCACGGTATTGCGCACATCGGTTTTCATGGTAGTTCTATGAAAGTTAATGGTAAAGTAATGCCAACCGCTCAGGTTTTAATAGGTGGCGGTATTGTTGGAAATGGAGAAGGTAGAGTTGCAGACAAAGTGATTAAAGTACCAACCAAAAGAGCACCGCAGGTTTTGCGTACCATTTTAGATGATTATAAAGAAAAAGGAAGCGCTTATCAAAGTTTTCATCAATATTACGATGACTTAGGTAAGGATTACTTTTACCAAATGTTAAAGCCAATTGCAGACCAATCAAATGTTGAAGATCACGAGTATATTGATTGGGGACACGAAGAAAAATACGAGAAAGCAATTGGTGTTGGTGAATGTGCTGGTGTAATTATCGATTTAGTAGCTACTTTAATGTACGAAGCAGAGGAGAAATATAGCTGGGCTATAGAATCTTACGAAGCAAAAGCTTGGGCAGATGCAATATATCATGCTTACAATACAATGATTAGTAGTGCAAAAGCACTTCTTTTGGATAAAGGTGTAAGTCAGAGTACTCAGATTGGCGTGTTGAATGCTTTCGACGAAAACTACGCAGGTCAATTTGGTCTGGATAGTCTAAAAGAGATGGTTTTACAAATCAATAAGAACGAGCCAAGTGAGATTTTTGCAGAGACTTATTTAGCGCAAGCCCAAGATTTTTTAAATCAGGTGAAAAACTCAAGAGAAAACCCTGTTACCGCATAATAAAAATATTTAGCAATGCCTTCTAAAGGCTTTTATGAATTTAGCGACTAAAAATACCGATACCAAAATCAAGGAAAACGGAAACGAATTGTTTCCGATTTTCTTAAAACTCCAGAATTTCCAAACTCTGTTAGTGGGCGGAGGCAATGTAGGTTTAGAAAAATTGAGTGCGATACTTGAAAATAGTCCGCATGCCCAAGTCAATATCGTTGCAGATCGGTTTTTAGATGAAGTGAAAGGCCTGGCAGCAAACTATCCTAGGATCAATCTCTTCGAAAGAAAGTTTGAAGATAAAGATCTGGACGGGGCTGAGCTAGTAATTTTAGCAACAGATAACCAAGAACTACATCAATACATCAGAACCATAGCTAAAGAGAAAGGGATTTTGGTGAATGTGGCAGATACGCCTGATTTATGTGATTTCTATCTCGGTTCAATCGTTAAAAAAGGAAATTTAAAAATCGCAATTTCCACCAACGGCAAATCGCCGACCGTTGCAAAGCGGATCAAAGAAGTTTTAAATGAAAACATCCCTCAGGAGATTGATGAGACTTTAGAAAACATGAGCCAGTTGCGTGCGACTTTAGGTGGCGATTTTGCCGATAAGGTAAGAGCAATGAACCAAGCTACGGCAGGGCTTATTC
>CAKUWM010000314.1 GCA_934699305.1 uncultured Saprospiraceae bacterium
GATTGTACCAGAAAGTCGTTGAGCACGCCAATATCGAATCGGGCTTTATCGCATAACTCTTGCAGGAAATCTTTAGAGAAATATATTGCATCGGTGAATTTCACTGCATTATCATACTGTGGAAATTCAATATTTCTTCTGCCTTCTGAATAGATATAAGGTAAGTGACCTACATCGTTGGCTACACTATTGCTCAAAAAAAGAAGTAGACCAATAGCATCGCGTACTGTTTTTACAAACTCTTCATTGAGATTATGCTTATGTAAAAATATACACTCGGTTAGATGGTTTAATATATCGGTGAATCCGTCATAGATACCCGGATATACTATGTAATTACCCTCTTCAAAAACAGCGATTTCGGTGAAAGCATTAGACAGTGGATCTTCCATCATCGCACCATCTGTATAGTTTTCGATAACTTCTTTCAACTGCTCCCAGGTAGCTAAAGGTCGCTTATCATTTGGATTAAAGTTTCGCAGAGTTAAAAGACACAATTGTTCAAACCGAAAGTTCCTTCCATGATTGACTGAATGAAGCTGTAAGGCTCCTAACAAGCCCAGGAGCTGAACTGAATTATAATTTATTAAGAGGTCACTGAACGATATCTTCGTGATTGCCTTAGAGTTTGTGGTCGTACTTACCGCAATATTCTCCTGTTTCAGATGACAATGTTTATATTTTTTTCCACTCCCGCAGGGGCAGGGATCATTTCTTCCGATTTTGCCCATAGCAATATTTAAATATGGATAAACAATAGCTTTGCCGTTTATTCATTATTAGACCTAATAAGACCTGAAGTAAAATTCTCAGATTCACTTTTCTCTTGCAATATTGGAAAGAGATGCTGCCAATACTTTTCTGCTAACTTCTTTTTTAAACCTTTGCAAATAATATAGGCCAACATCTCTTCAAATCTGTTCCATTTGTCATTATATATTATTTCATTCCGAGCAGAATTTAAATCCAATCCATTTTCTCCCTGTACATCAAAAATAATCAGTATTGGTAACGGCCATTTTAGAGTTGATTTCTTTTCTCTATTGTAATACTCAGGAAATAGATTACCTGCATAATTTATGCCGTGTAAAGAGAATCTGGATTTAGATTTTGCGAGTGTACTATAATGTGAGCTTGATTTAATATTTCCTTCGTCATCAACGTCGATTGTCGAACTACTTTTATCAATCTCATTTATGCCTATCCTAATTTCCATGTTCAACTCAAAAGTTTCTTCGTCAATTACTACTTCTTTGGAGAGCTTATTAATAATCTTAACTGGAAGATTATCTTTTTCTAAGATTGCGACAACTGCGTTACCATAAAAACCATATTCATCTATTGTGATTTCTATCTCTTTTATATTTTCTTCTTCCTTCCATGAATAATCTTTTAATTCAGCAGCATTCAGGTTTTTGAAGTCGTTCTGCGTATAGGAAATTTTTTCTTTATCAGTCTCAATGTTTACTGTGAAAGGTGGATTAGGGAAAACATTCTGAACTGAATGGATGAATTGCGTTTCCGTCATTTTCTTCCAGGGATTCTTCTCCCTAAGCAATAATTTCGTGGCCGTCCCCGGTACTTTTTTATCACTTTTCAGAATGGTAAAAATGCTGTCATGGCCTTCTATTATTAACTTTAGTGGCCTATCATAATCAAATTGTTCCTTCAATCTTTTTGTTTCTACCTCTATCGTATCGGCAATCATAAAACAAGACAAAATACCTATACCAAATTCGGAAACCGGCGTAAAATTTAAATCAGATTTTGCTTTCAATTCATAAAAGTCCCTCGACTTATAGAATGATGAGCCGATCTTTGAATAGTATTTTTCGATAATTTCTTTATTCATTCCTATGCCATTATCTATCACTTCAAGGAAATCATCGTCTCCTTCTGTATAGTATTTGACTGTTATTTCAGGAATATAAGGAACACCCCATTTTTCATGCAAAGCCATACTTAATTTGCAAGCGTCTCTTGAGTTTTGTAAAAGTTCCCTCAATGCTACTTCTGGGTTTCCATAAAGCTTGGTTCCCATAAGTAATTCTATTACTTGATTTTTATTAAGCTCAAAAGATGTGTTTTCATAATAATAGATAGGTTCACCTGTAATAATGTCCTTTTCTGCTTCAATCTTGTCCCGTGTTACCCTTACAGGCAACGAAATCTTGTAAGGATTCGGGGCTGTTCCAATTAGTTCAGGCATTTTAGCAAGAATAATTCCGCAATTTTTAAGTTCATCATCAATGTAGTCACAGAATTTTCTAATGCTCGCTTCAATAGCTGGATGATTGCATTTGGCCGAGAAAGTAATATCATCTCTGGTGATTTTCCATGCCTGCACTGCCCTGTGTTTTTGCCATTCTGTTAATGATACAGGATTGCGTACAGTTAAGTGAGAAAACAATACAGAAGGTGTTCTTTTCGCATCAAAGTCTAATAAATCAGCAAGTCTTAAAATGAGGCCAACAAATTGAACATTTGTGATAACATCTTCTGCACATAGATATGAGGTATCCATTTTTAAAAGAGCCATCGAGTCTTCATTATGACTAAAACATATTTGAGCGAGCACCTGAGTCAAATCTGTGTCCCCATACTTGACACGGTTTTTCCATTCCTTTGCAATAATTATTTTAGCTCGTTGTGCATGCGTTGTTCTTATGTATTCTGATATTAAAAAGTCTTCTAACAATCTCGCCTTTGCATCTTGCTTCTTCTCTTTAAATCGTACAATCTCTTCTAATTTCTCCGGATATGTTTTAGCAAATCTTTCATATTCCAGATACAGTGATTGTTCTTCCTCGTCAGGGGTTACATTTTTCCAATCTTGTTTCCAAGCTCTAATTTCATACTCATAAGGAGCCATGCCTAAGTCATGAAAGAAAGCTGACAGAATTAGAAGCATTAAGTCGGGGATAGACAAATCTGCAATTTTCTCTTCAGGAAGTAGTTTTTCCATATTATACAAAACGCGGAAGAGGTGTGCTCCATCGTGTAATGTATATTCGGGCATATATTTGATGATCAACTTAGATTTTTCGTAGGCATCTTTAACTCCATCCAAAACGATAGACGTGACCTGTGCCTCGACAATATTACCTTGCTTCAATGCTTTGTCCTTAAAGACCTGAAAAAGTTTGCTTTTTATGAGTAGAGCCTCAACTTCTGTTGTCATGTTTCTTGCTTAACGACTACGTATTTAATTATTTCAATGCTTTAGAGATTCTGTAATAACGCCTATACAATGCCTCCTTGCCACCTTCCATCACATTGCATACAGCAAGTCTTATATCTTTATTTTGAAGAGCGTCATTCCCATCAACTATGATTTGACCTGAATTGAAATTCATATGAACTATACTATCAGAGTTTGCATTTACTGCAATATTGGGATTGTGAGTCACGAGCAAAAGCTGCCTTTTTTGTTTTAAGGCTTTAAAGCCAGGCACAACAAAAGAAGAAATAAGTCTTGTGTCCAAATCATCCTCCGGCTGGTCAATAATCAAAGGGATATTATTAAGGGCTAATAATAAACCTAACAT
>CAKUWM010000315.1 GCA_934699305.1 uncultured Saprospiraceae bacterium
ATGTATTATTGATACAACAGCAATGTTAGATTCCTTCAGGATGTATTCCCTATAATTTTATTGTATCAATAGTACATCTGTTTTAAAATCTAAAATTCACTCCCATTTGCCCATAAAAAGGAAGCAATGGCTGTGAGTTGAAATCCTGTTGCAAAAGCTTTCCGACTTTGAGCGTAATATCAATTTTTTTCATAGAATAGCCACCCTGCAATCCATAGTAAAAATTGCCGCCAGTGGCAGGCTCATACCAGCCATCCTGAACGTTGTCATAGATATTTTCTTTGTACCAGTCACTGTGTTTAAAATGTGTAACAATAGCTTTATCAAAACCAACTTCAATACCCCCAAACCAATGTTTACGATAATAACCCAATGTGCCGGCAAAATCACTTCCGAAATTCAAAAGTGTGACCGACTGATTCTGGTAGCGCCTGGCTATTCCCTGTATCCTCGCTGAAAACTGGAAATGACTGAATGTAGCGATCCTGATCTGTGCACCTAACCTTGCCTTATAATCATCTGCCAACTCATTTCCCGCCGGCACAGAAAATTCGCCACCAATCCATAGTGGAAATTTTTTAATGGGTATTAAGTGATGATACCCCAACCCGGCTGTTACGCCATATTCTGCTCCCACATTAGCATGCAACAAATGCTTGTTTTGTTTAGAGATATTTTCCCAGTTTATGACCTGCGCATTTATTTTATTCTGAAAAAATGAGAAAGCAGCAACTATTATAATTGACTTAAGAGCAATCGTCTTCATTTGTGATGTTATAATGATTGTATGTAAGAAATAATTTTAGGTTCCATAGTTGTTGTCCAGAAATTTACCTGGTCTATCATTCCCGAATGACCTACGCCCTGTGCTTTAAAAATTTCTTTGTTAGGATAAACCGATGAAATTTGTGTTGCCCAACTGTCCGGGTAAGCTTTATTGTTAGAGCTATAAATAAAAAATGTTTTGGTGGAAAAATTATTGATACCGGCTGAAAAATCAGGCTTAGTGTCTTGCCCCAATTCAAACGATGCAGCAAGCACAACGGCACCACTTCTTGAAGCCACATAAGACGGTGCATTATTACCTAAATCAGCACCTACATCACCAACTATTTCATTTGTAGCGCCCATCAAACTGGCTTTATAATCTAATATTTCGTGCTGGTCTTCTTTCCCGGTAATAAACTGGTCGATATATGTAGCATCGTTTAAGGTTTCACTCCACAGCTTAAACGACCTTGATTCAGCAACGTAGTCAACCACATCATCCCATTTTAATCCGCCTGGCTCCGCTACAATTAAACCATTTATCTCGGTTGGATATTTGCCGGTATAACCAGTAGCTAATATTGCTCCCCAGGATTGCCCTAACAGGATTACTTTTTGCGAAGCAGTTGTTCTGTAATGCGCTATCACGCCTTTTAATTCATCATAAAAAATTTTATTAATAGCATCGCTGCCCTGGGATTTATACCAGCTTTTGGGGAATCGTTGAGAAAGGCCTGCGCCCCGCTGGTCGTAAAAAACAACCCGATAGCCTTTTGTTGCAAGTGTTTTACAATTGAGCATATATCGATAGTCGCCACCCGGACCACCATGAATAGATATAATTAATGTACTGTCTTTTGGACCAAAAGCTTCTGAGTGCAAGTTTGCTCCATTAACAGATATTGCCGGAAGAGTTGCATCTTCCATTACAGTTTTTGGCACCAGATTTCCAGGCTCATTAATATACCTTTCCTTAGTACAGGAAAAGGAGAATACTGAAAAGATGACGAAAGTGAAATAAAGTTTGAACAAGTTTTTCATGCTATCTATTTTTTAATGGTATGACCAGTTTTCTTTGTTATTGAAAAGTGTATGACATCGCAGAATTGGGATTGCTGTATGTCTGAGATTTTACTACCTCATTGTTGACTAATATTTCCAGTTTTACCGTTTGATCTGGATTGACAAAATACCCCAGTGTTATAATATTGTTTTTATTTACAGTTTTTGTGATGGTTTTTGTAAATGGTAATGATGGATTGTTAACAGTAGTCTGCCCTCCGGTTTCATTATCATAAGTAATTGACACCAGGCTATTGGTTGCTGTGCTGCTAACCCTGTAAGTGATATTAACTTGTTTGGGATAGTTATTGCCAATATCGGAACCTGATTTTTTGCAAGATGTTGCAAGGAACATGATGAATGCGATAAAAAGGGACGGTTTAAATAATTTCATTTTTTAAATTATTTGTATAATAAATTATTTTATAATGATATGTTAGGACAATTATTTTGAGTATAATTTTTATTAGCTAATTTTTTTTGGAAGTAATAAAAGATTTCAAACCCGCCATCGAAGTTTCGGATAAGACTACTTACCATCTCCCAGCCGTTTTTCCCCATTATTTCTATTGCTTCATCCCTGTATTTAGAGGCGGAAACCGCAGTTCTTATCTCTTTAGAAACATTGATTCCACTCACCCAAAATTTATCTTGTCCAAGATCTCTTTGAAAAACTAATTCGGCATAGGTAAATTTATCATCACTATAATCTGAAGTATAGCATTTTTAATAATTGTTTATTGGGTATTAAAAATTTCTTTTTTCATTATGGGCAAAGAGAGTTCCACAAGAAAACAAAATAATAAACAGCAGGGTTATTGAATTTTTCTTCATGATATTTTTAAAAATTACTATTGAAAAGTATAAATGATAGCACCGGCAGTAGATGGGAATTCCTGGGATTTTACAGTATTGTTACCTACTATTATTTCTAATTTAACGGTTTGAGCCGTATGTGTACCATAACCTAATGACAAAACATCATTTTTATTTACAGTTCTTGTAATTGTTTTAGAATATGGTAAAGCAGGATTTGGAACATCCGTATTCCCGCCACTTTCATTTTTATACTGAATGAGTGCGGCAGAATTAATTGTTGTACTCGTTACTTTATAAGTAATAGAAACTTGTTTAGGATAAGAATTACTATTTCCAGAGTCTGATTTTTTGCAGGATGCTGCAACGAAAGTGATGAATGCGATGAGCAAAGAAATTTTAAGTTGTTTCATTTTTTAAGTTTTATATATGTGTTATATAAAGAGGTTAATTGTTTTGTATTTCGTTGGTTACTTTATTGTATTTATCAGTCGGCGGCATTAATTCTTAGGCCAGCACCAAGCCTTCCATACTATAATTAATGTTATAATGCTTTCTAAAAAAGACAGCATTAGCTTTAACGACGCCAAACAAATTAAGCTCGCTGGTAAAGGAGAGCGCAATTTTGGTGCACAAACGAAAGTTTTGATGCATTTCTTAAATTCAGAACCTTTCTTAGATTTCCTACAAGTATTAACCGGAATAGAAGAACCGCTGATCAGCGATCCGTATTTCTTTGGAGGCGGACAACACGAAATTAAAAAAGGGGGTTTACTAAAAGTTCACGCAGACTTTAACAAGCATCCTCAACTAGGGCTTGACATGCGTATAAACGTGTTGGTCTATTTAAACAAGGATTGGAAAGAAGAGTATGGAGGCAATTTTGAACTGTGGGATAAA
>CAKUWM010000316.1 GCA_934699305.1 uncultured Saprospiraceae bacterium
CACTTATCTATATACCATCAATCGTATTTGTAAAGAGGAAAGTATTATCGTAGAAAATCTCATTGTACTGCAACCTACCTCGCCACTGCGAACTAGTCATGATATTGATAATGCTATTAAATTATTTAAAATAAATAATGCGGACTCAGTTATTAGTTACACACAAGAAATGCATCCTATATCATGGCATAAAAATATTGATAGTGATCAAAGAATTATTTCGTTACCAAATGAAAAGCTACAAAATAGACAAGATTTACAACCAACATATTACCCTAACGGTGCCATATATATATTTAAATTTGAGTTGCTGAAATCTAAAACGTATTATACTGAAAACTCATTTGCATATATAATGCCTAGAAATAGATCTATCGATATTGACTATATTGATGATTTTGAATATGCGGAATTTCTGATTTTGAAAAATAAAAAATAAAAAAAATAAAGGAATTAATTGCAACAAGTTTTAATTTAGGACGCGGTATTAAATATAAATTCACTGAAATATAATAATGACCGAAAGACTAAGCAGTAATTATTTAGATCTTGAAAATATATAAAAGATGACTATACATGCTAACGATTAACATAAGCCGTATAAGAAATCTTCCTATTGAAAATAAAGACGATTGTCTTCTTGATATTCCAAACAGCATAAATCGAGATAAAAAATTACATATTTCAGATTTTTATAATCAAGATGACATATATAAAGAAGCTCTGAATCTTTATAAAGAATTTATTGATCAAATTGTTTCTCAAAAAAACATCCTATCATATAACGTTAGTGGCCTACCTATTTACTGGTTGTCTGACACAGGGAGTAAGCACCCAATATACCATTGGGGGAAAGATTTTTTTTTATTATTAACACTACTAAAATATTCTTCAGAAACCATTCAGGAAGAATATCGACAACTCACATTAATTTTACCTAATGAACTTTTATGCTCTGAAAACTCTATAAGAAAGCTACTTGTTAGATATAAATATGACATTTCATTTCAGTTATTATTTTTATCTCCTACTGAGACTAAATCTAATGTTAAATGTGTTTTAAGAAGTTCATTATCTGTAATTAAATCAATTTTACTCTACCGAAATAACAAAGAGTATAAAAAAGCGAGCTCAAATAATTATTATATAATTAATTCCTTAAACAACAACCTGGATTATAATGGTCAATATTTAGAATTAAAAAACCTATATAATTTAGAGAGTAAAGATCTATCAATTATTCCCGTATTAGAATGGCGGCATCAACACAGTCCTGCCCTTGAAACACCACAAGAATTCATTGATAAAAAACCGAATTTATTTGAAATATCAAGTACACTATTTAAGATACTAAAAGTTTTTTATAAGATTAAAAGGGCAAAATTCAATGGAATTAAAATAGATGGCATTGATTTTACACTTGACTTTTTAAAAGAAGATTTATTAGCAACATTACAAAACAAAAGTGACTTAGTTTTTTTACATGTATGGTTAGGTAATTTTTTTAAAGCCCAAAATGCTGCGTTTCTGTATTCAGATGAATTATATCCTTATGGTAAAACCATTAGTAACGCAATTAAGCATTCTCAAAACCATAACGCGTATTCTTATGGTATTCAGCATGGTAACTTTAGCGAAGTACATACCGTCTATATGATAACTGATAAAGAAATTGAGGCTGGACTTCCATTGCCTAATAAATTTATTGTTTGGGGAAACTACTATAGAGAAATGTTCAAACAAAATAATAGCTTAAACAATGACTATATTCTGTCTTTAGGGAATCCTAAATATATAAATTCAGAAAAAACAGTTGAGCATAAAGAAGGATCAATTACTATTAAAAATATTTTATGGTGTTTAACGACATTAGATTGCTTCATCGCTGAATGGAATATAATTAAAAATAGGGTAACACTTCCTAATATTAAACTAACAATTAGATTACACCCAGGAGGGCACATTAGTATTAAAGATGTATTTGAAGTACTTAAAGACACTGAATATATCATAAGCAGTGAGAAAAGCCTAATCGACGATTTTAGGATGGCTGATTTAATATTAACGAGTGCTCATTCCACGGTTTTTTTAGATGCATTAATTACTAAAAGCAAAGTTGTAAGATTAATTACCAATAGATGGATTGGTTCAAACAACATTCAGAGCAATTACATATTTAATGTTAAGAACAGTGAAGAGCTAAATCATTTGTTTCTTAAATTGGAGAATGTGCCAAATGATAAGGAATATAAAGACGATTTTATAGAAGTCAATAATAATAAATGGCGAGAATTTGTAAATCAAAATGATTAAAACATTTATAAATAGAATTTATTTAAGGATATATGAGAACGGTAAATTTCTCAGTCAAAAAAATAAATATGATTCCTATAGAAATAAATACAACATTTCCGAAAACTTTAGATTTAATGGAGATAACATATTATTTTATGGTGATGGTAAGATTCAATGTGGAGATGGATTCTATATCGGGGAGTTATCCACTATCCAGTCCTCTCAGGGTTGTATAGTTTCAATTGGAAACAATTGCAGTATCAGTCATAATGTTCGCATTTACACGCAAAGTAAAATTCCTGATCAAGACTTTTCAATATCGAATAAAAATAAATTAGAGAATGTTATCAATGGTGATTTTGTTTGGATTGATGCAAATGTTTTTATTAATCCTGGAATTTCCATTGGTAATAATGCATTTATAGGTACCAATTCAGTAGTCACTAAGGATGTAGAACCCATGACAATTGTTGGAGGTGTTCCTGCCAAATTTATCAGGAATAAAAACATTCTTTAATGTTAAAAAAATTATTATCCCACACAATCCTTTATGCATTAGGGCCACAAATACCAAAACTGGCTAATATTGTTTTACTGCCAATTATCACCAAATATCTTACGCCATTGGATTATGGTGTCTACGGAACTATAATGGCATATAACGGTTTATTGATGGGGTTGCAAACCTTAGGTTTGGATGTGTTATTAGTCAATTCATTTTTTAAAAAACCAAACCGATGGAAAAAATACTGGAGAAGATATAGTGGCATTTTATATTTATGGAAACAGCTATTTACTCTAATTTACATCATTATTTTATATTTAATTATTCCTGAAGAAGTGGGGAGTAATAAGACTTTATTAATAGTTCTGTTGGTTATTCCAAATTACCTGTTTTCTGTGGTGAATTCTTTAGGAGGTAGATATTTTCAAATAGCCCAGAAGCCACAAAGAATATTTATAACAACAGCTATCACAGGCACAGCTACCATTATTATCAGCTATTATTGTATTGTAATTTTAAAAATAGGTTATATGGGCTGGTATTACTCAGCCGCAGCGGGCGCCTTTATTATGTTCTGTTCATATTTTTGGCCAATTATGGTTCAATTAAAATTGTATCCTATTTTTAGTTTAAAAAAGTCGTTTGTAAAAAATGCACTTAAGATTGGTCTGCCAACTTTACCTCATAATTACTCAGCCTATTTACTTAATTCTTCCGACCGTTTGGTAATGGATCAATT
>CAKUWM010000317.1 GCA_934699305.1 uncultured Saprospiraceae bacterium
CCGAACATTTCAAAGTGAATTTCACACAGGACTATGAGGAATTAGGATGCTTAGTATATGGTCAGGCAATATTTGAAAACGGCATACTAAACGACACCTGCTTAGATAGCCAAGACTTTGACAGTTACGAATTAGACGAGGAAACAGATACCTACCATTTTGAGGGCAAGGAGTATGACAGCGAGTGGGAAATTCTCGACACATTGTTAGAGCGTAAAATGGCTAATGCTAAAATTCAGCACAATGAAAATTAGAGATAAAAACGGGAACTGGATTGAGGTTACTGACCTTAAAAAAGCTATTCAACAAACTGGGTGGTATAAAGAATATACGCATAATCCACCTGTGAAAGCGACAAGGAAAGGCAGGCATATTGGACAGATATGCACAAGAAATTAATAGCTTTAAGAGAACAGTTAAACAAGCCGAAAAATTAAAACACCGTACGACCCAAAAAGTCGGGCGGCAAAAAGACAGATCCTCCCGATGGTCGGGCAGTCTTTTTGCTTTAAATGGGAGCAATCCCCTTTAGTAAAATGCACCACTACACAATTCCTTTTTCTTCTCCATTTTACCAAACAGGTTGCAGCGTTATTGTTTGGGATATTCATTATCCCAATGATTGGTTAATAATAATAATAATAACTTCCTTTCTTAATCAGCGAACAAAGAAAAGACACTGACTAATTGATTTTGAATTTTCATAAATCTGGGTTAATGCACTTTTTTAAATTTGCTAAATTTGTTTTATAGCAAAAACTGCAAATTAATATATGGGAGGAGTTAAACAGAGATGGCTTGAATTAGAAAGTAGAAATTTAAGCAATATTCCAGATAAGAATATTTGTATCAAACATTTTGATGATAAAAGCATTAATCGCTTTATTAGGCAAAACTATCACGATGGTTATTGTGATTATTGCGCTAAGGAACTAAAAGTAGTTTCTCTTGAAGATTTAATGGAATTTATTATGGATGGTATTTCAAATTTCTATGAAGATGCCGCCAACTTTATGAGTTACAATTCAAGAGAGGGAGGTTATCTTGGAGAAATCTATACCCCTGACGAACTTATACAAGAACACATAGAGTTAAATGCTGAACCTTTTGAGGTTATTGAAGATATTGTTAATTCAATTGAAGATATTGCTTGGGCTCAACCTGACCTGTATTACGACAATATTAAAGATGATTTAGAATTTCAGTGGAATTACTTTAAAGAAATCATCAAACATAAATCCCGCTACCTTTTTTCATCAGCAGACAGCAGCCTTCCTAAAGCCTTGCAAATACTACAAGAGGTTGGTAAACTTATATCAAAATTAAATATAATCAGGATTATCCCGGCAGGAACAAAACTTTATCGTTGTAGACAACACGACTTCAAAACAAAAATTATAGATTTTAACGAAATCACTGCTCCCCCTAACAAAAAAGCAATTTATCCAAATAGGTTTAGCCCTTCAGGAATATCAATGTTTTATTCCGCTTTTGATGATGATACAGCAATTTTAGAAACAATAAGCAGGACAGATAAATACAAAAGGTATGTAACGATTGCGGAATTTGAAACCTTAGAAAATCAGGTTGTTGTTGATTTTAATAAGCTCCCAAAAATTCCAAGTATTTTCGGCATTAAGGACAAGAAACGATATTACCTTATTTTATTTCTATACTCATTTGTAAGGGATATAACGCAACAAATTATTAAGGATGGTAAAGAACATACCGAATACGTTCCAACTCAAGTTGTGACTGAATTTTTAAGGTATCCATTCAATAAAAATAGGAAGAATAAAATATCGGGGATTATTTATCCATCATCGCAAAATAGAAATCATCAATCGGCAGTGTTTTTTTGGGATGACGAATTAAGTAGAGAAAAAGTAAAATTGAACACCTTAAAAAGAAAGAAAATTATTTAATGAAAATTGACAGTGAACATATTGTAAAGCAATCTGAAGAGTTTGCATTGAATATAGCCAAGCAAATTTCAAAAATAACAGTTAGACCGTTCTGTGAAATTTCCTTTCATTCATCGGAATATAGAGATAGGAAAACGCTCTCAAATTATTTGCATAAAATTCCTAAAAGCGACAATCCACTCATTTATATTATTCAGATTAAATCCCCGAAAATTTTAAGCACGCTGATTGATTATTTTGAAGATTATCAATCAGCAAATAAGCTAAAAGTAAAGAATAAAGACCGTGTTAACCTTTCCCGGTACAACAAGACTTCATCAGATATATTATATGTTGGAAGCTCAACGACTGATTTCAAGACAAGAATTAAGAACCATCTTGGCACAGAAGGAAATCGGGTTTATAGTTTGCATTTATGCAAGTGGGACAATTGTTTAGAATACGATTTGAATATTTTTGCATACGAAGTCATTTCAGAAAGCAATGAAATTATTGAACGTTTCATTGTCGAAATTCTTGAACAGCAATTTTGGGATAAGTTAAGCCCGATATTTGGAAAACGAAGTGGTTTATAACCCAAAAAATAGATTAAACAACTGAATTAATGAAAACATTATACGTTATTGGTAATGGATTTGACATCCATCATAAATTAGACACAAGGTATCAAAGTTTTGCAAACTACTTGGCTGAAAATGATAGTGAGGTTTATGAACTCTTATTAAATTATTATGGACTTCCTGATATTACAAATCCTGAATTGACAGATGAAGAGTATGCGTTATGGTCAAGATTTGAGCAAGCCTTAGCTGACTTGGATTATTTATCGGTATTGGACGATAATTCCGACTTAATTGCTCGCCCTGGTGCTGAAGATTTTCGAGATAGAGATTGGCATAGTTATCAGATAGAGATGGAAGAAATCATTAAGGATTTAACGACCACTCTAATTAGCGACTTTAATAAGTTTATTCTTGAAGTCAAATACGAAAGTATTTCTGATGATGTGCTAATTGACTTAGAAGACGATAGCCATTTTTTAAATTTCAATTATACTAAAACACTACAGGAAAGCTACGGCATTCCCGAAGAACGAATAACCTATATTCATAACAGAGCAGATATCGACAATTGTACTCTTATTTTAGGACACGGAACTGACCCTGCAAATTTTGATGAGAAAGAAGAAGAACCGCCACAAGGATTAAGCGAAGAAGAATTATACGAATGGCGTGAGCAAAAGGCTGATGAATATGACTATTCTTATGAAAGTGCCAAACAAGAAATACTATCTTATTATACAAAGGCATTTAAAAATACGGCTTCAATTATCGAAAACAATATTGTTTTTTTTACCAATCTTACTGAAGTTGAAAAAGTTATTGTCTTAGGGCATTCTATTTCAGAAGTAGATTTAAAATATTTTGAGGTATTAAAAGCCAAACTAAATGAAAATGTAATTTGGAATGTTTCGTATTACAGTGAGCTTGAGAAGCAAGCACATAAAGAAACACTATTGCAACTTGGAATAAATAACAACAATATTGTCCAAATAAAAATTACAGATTTAAAAAAGCAATCTTAGTTATTAGTAAAGTATTCCTGTGCAAATT
>CAKUWM010000318.1 GCA_934699305.1 uncultured Saprospiraceae bacterium
TGGATTGTTATATTATTTTAAAAATAAATCAATCCGTTTGGTTCCTGTTAATGAAAATAGAAAGGTAGGATTTGATTCTGTTTTAGAGGTCACCCAGTTTCACGAATTGGCTTCATTTATCCGCTTTTATGCCTCTAACAATACCGGATTTAATAAAATCTTCAAGCAATATTTTAATTACAAATTCATTGGACATGGGAAGACTTTTGACGATTATCTTAATGAAATAATTTTATCGTACATTAATGTATCCGGTAAATTAGATGCTAAAGCCAATAGACAATTATACCAAATTTTTGAAATGCATCTGGTAAGAGCGGAGTCTTTAATTCAACAAGGCGACTTTAACAATGGGGTTGAAATTTTAAAATCGATTTTAACTAGATTTTATCAATTTGATTTTGAATTAAATGTCAAATCCACCAAACAACTTATTTCGAAAGCGCATGAATTACTTTATCTCATTGTAAATCAAGAAATTGCACCTGGACTAAAACGTAAACTATACAAGTTTTCAATTGATTTAGTTAATTCAGTTCATTATCAGTACTTTACCAATCCGAATGCTGTCCAGATTGCAACCCGGATTGCGGAAAGCAATACTTTGGATATGAAATCTGCTTTGGAAAATAAAATAATGGAAGTTGAACTGGAAATGAAATCCAAATGGGTATTTCAATTATTTCAATATGACCATGCCATAGGAGATTTTAATTTTATCCAATTTTATACAACTTATTTAGATGATGATCATTGTCTGGTTGGTTTTTTAGCGATTATAAAAAATGAAAATATCAACAATCCTAACCTTGATAGAATCATAGAAGCTGTCATTTTGAAAGGTAATATCTCCCAAAGATCAATTAGTATAGCTTTGGCAGATTACCTGATTCAAACAAACAAAGTTGACTTGTATGTACTTCTTTTCAGGAAGTTGGTTCAACTATCCATTGATTTAAACGCTCTAAATAGTTTTATCAATTTAAATTTAGCTTTAGAAAATCAAGAAATTGCAACATTAATCTCTGATTCAGAAGATATTGAGAAAATCAAAGTCAATAACCCGGATGAATACCTGCACATTGTATCTAAAGCTATGAATGCTACCAAAGTATTTCAATTTGGTGAAGAATTTCCAGTTTTTGAAAAAATGCCCGGAATTTTACCTTTGTTATTAGATGATGACCCGGAAAGAGCCACTTCTCTTTTAATCACCAGTGCAAAAAAATTTCTGGATCTTCATCTCGGCAGCTACTCAAATTCCGTTATAGAGGAAACAATACATGTTTTAAATAAGCAGCATCAAGATGATGTATTGAAACTGTTCAAAAAGTTTATTTTAGACAATTATGGCGGTCGCAAACATTTAGTGAAAATTCTGAAGACATAATATGCAAATTTCATTTTGGGTAATTGGAAAGACTCATTTCAAGGAGATTATAGAATTGGAAACAGAATTTTCTAAAAGGATTTCTTCTTATATACCATTTACGGTTGAAACAATAACCGGAATTAAGGTTCAAAAAGAAAAAGAATTGTTGAAATCGGAAGAGGCAAAAAAAATTCTTTCTAAATTAAAGCCTGATGATTATTTGATTTTATTAGACGAAAAAGGCAAGCGTTTTAATAGCAGAGAATTTGCCAATTCAATTCAAAAGCATCTTACCTATACAACGACTAAAAGGTTGGTTTTCCTCGTTGGCGGTGCATTTGGATTTGATCAGACATTGTATAATCGTGCCAACGAAATGCTTAGTCTTTCATCGATGACATTTTCACATCAGTTAATCCGAATAATATTCTTAGAACAATTGTATCGTGCTTTTTCAATCATACATAATCATCCATACCATAATGATTAGTTAAAGTTTAACTTATGATAGCATATAACTATATTTGAAGCGTAAACTTGAATATTTATGTCAGTAACTATAATTTTTGTAATTGTTTCAGGAATATTGTCTATTCTCGCTTTTAATCGAAGGGAATTGATTGATAAATTAATAGGTTGGCCTTATAGAACGGCGCAATCCGGAGAATATTACCGCTTTTTTACTTCAGGCCTGATCCATGCAGACTATATTCATTTGTTTATCAACCTCTTTGTGATGTATGAGTTTGGTCGATTTGTTGAGGCGATGTACGGTCAATTATTTGGCGAATATGGAAGGTTGTTATATGCTTTATTGATTGTCTTAGGAGTTATCATACCCAATATGATTGACTATTTCCTGCATAAAGAAAAGGCATATTATCGTAGTTTAGGCGCATCCGGTACTGTTAGTGCTGTATTATTTGCGTATGTACTATTTAATCCATGGTCAAAGATATATTTATATGGTATAATCCCTATATATACTATTGTGGCTGCTATACTATTTGTTGTATATAGTATTTACCAAGACAGAAAGGCTCAAGGAAATATCAATCACATGGCACATTTAAGTGGAGCCCTATTCGGTTTTGTATTTACGTTGTTGTTAAAGCCTGAATTATGGAATTACTTTATCCAACAATTACTTTCCTTTAGCTTTTGAGGTAAATAATAATTTGATTTGGTATTGTATCAAGCGTTATGTATGGTAAATCATTGTTATATTTAATATCATGATTATCTACTTTAATATTGCTTATTTTAAAATCGAAACCCAACAATTTTAGCTTATATTCTTTTATATCCGGGCAATAGCTCCCTATTGATTGAATTGTAAGGCAGATCTCTTGGCCTTTATTTTCATAAAGAAACAAGACCTTCATAAAGTCTCCCATAGAATATTTAAAACCTTCAAATTCATCTATATAGTAATGACTTTTAACAAAAACTTCATTGCTAAATCCAAGCCACCATTCTATAGTTTCTATTTTCTTTTCAAGGGTATATTGCTGAATTGGCCATATTGGCAATACATATCCGCCTCGTAGTAAGGCAGGTGGTGCATTCCAGCCTATTGGAATTTGATAATCTGTTTCACCGGAATAGGTCTTGTAAGTATTCAAACAATAATATACACCGGGAGGAAGAAAAATATCTACACTATTTAAACCCGGTTCCATGATTGGGATTGCCAGCAATGCCTCTCCAAGCACAAAATTATCGTAATGCCTTTTATAGCGCTTATCTGACCAGTATTTTAAGATAATTGGTTGCAGAATCGGCTTTCCTGTCTCATTATGTTCTTTAAAGACAGAATACATATATCCTAAAAGTTTATATCTCCATTCGATGATTGACCGAGCGATATCTGTCCACTTGTCTCCAAAAGACCATGGTTCTTGTTCATCAAAGTCTTTGGAAGAATGTGTTCTGAAAAATGGATGAAATACTGCCAATTGCAGCCATCTACAAAATAATTCTCCATCCGGATTGCCCACAAATCCCCCTATATCGCTTCCTGTAAAGGAAAAACCGCTTATTGCAAGGTTTTGACACTGAAAATTGGCTATCTTCAAATGCTCCCATGAGGCTACATTATCACCGGTCCATACTGCAGCATACTTCTGACCACCAGAAAATGTTGATCTTGTCAGAAC
>CAKUWM010000319.1 GCA_934699305.1 uncultured Saprospiraceae bacterium
TATAGGTACCTGGTATTTTATTCACAGATTTTTTTTGCCCTTTTAAAATACCGCCCGACAGAAGTATTATATTTTGAGACACTTTCCTTTTTGCCAGTGTATGTATACAGGTTATTTATGAGGCCATTGGGAAAAAGCCCGCGCATATTTTGCCATTATCATGAATACATGAGTACTGATGAATATGAAAATGGCATGTTTCTAACACGGTTCATCAACAAACTTGAAAAACGTAATTATACTCATATGGAGTGGATTTCCCATACTAATGAGGATAGAATGCGTCTTTTTAAGATGGATAATAAAGATTTCGATTTTGGTAATGCCTATATTTTACCTAATTACCCTCCGTCAAACTGGCAAAATACAAATAAGAATAGTGAAAGCGTTTTACCTATTCGAATTGTATTGGTTGGATCAATAGGAATGGAAACTATGTATATAAAGGAATTTGCACAATGGGTTGAAAGCGAAAACGGGCGGGTTGTTTGGGATATATATTCGTTTCAAAAGCCTGATGCAATCCTGGAATACCTGTCGACAATCAATAGCAAGTATATTTATTTCAAGGGACCTGTAAACTATTATGATTTGCCGGAAGTTTTAAAACAGTATCAGGTAGGGGTTATTTTATATAAAGGACATATTCCCAATTGTGTTTATATCGCACCTAACAAACTATTCGAATATTATGCCTGTGGGTTGGATACCTGGTTTCCTGTGGAAATGGAAACAAGCAAGGATTATGTTACCAACAACGTTTACCCCAGAATAGTAGCCGTTGATTTTCGGAACATGGAAAAAATTGATATTACCCGGATCACAGAGCATTCAAACTTGAATTTTCAGAAGTCAACTTATTATTGTGAAAAGGTTTTAGACCCATTGTGGAAAAAACTATCAATGACCTAAAGAGATTATTATATGGATGCATTTTTGAGGAATTTGCCAATCTTTAGAGGTAAAGCCCGTTTGGCAAAATTACTTTTTAGGAATAGCTTGTTAAAACGAGAGAATTTATTAATAGAAGGAAAGTATGGCTGTTCGTACTTGTTACCCAATCTGAGTGAAACCATTAGTTTTGATTTATTTATTAATGGAGTTTATGAGCCCGAGACAATCGCGTTTTTGAGTAAGAAACTGCCATATGGAGCAACTCTTCTCGATCTTGGCGCTAATATCGGTGCAATAACCATACCTCTGGCGAAACAAAGACAGGACCTAAAGATAGTTTGCGTAGAAGCTGCGCCATGGATTGCAAATTATCTAAAAGAAAATCTGGCAAACAATAAACTTTCCGCAATACCAATTGTAAATAAGGCGCTTTACAATGTAAACGATTTGGAGTTGAACTTTTATTCGCCAAAAGGAAAATTTGGTAAGGGGTCTTTGTCGCCTGTCTTCACAGATGATGCAGTAAAAGTGAAAACAATTACCTTGGATACTTTGGTATCTGACCTGGATATAGACAAGGTTAATTTAATTAAAATTGATGTGGAGGGATACGAAAGGAATGTTTTCACAGGAGGGGCAAAATTACTGACATCGGAGAAAGCGCCCGGTATACTATTTGAATTTGTAGATTGGGCCGAGAAACATGCTGGTTTTGCCCCGGGTGACGCACAGTCTTTATTGCTAGAATGGGGATATACTTTGTACAAGATAAACTCAAAGGGTGAAATGTATCCTTTACCTGCTATTATGACGGAAGGAAGCGGATTGTTGTTCGCATCAAAGAATCAATAAGCACTAAAGCCTATTACTTGAAAAACAGAAGCTATTTTTTTTCTTATTTGCAGTGTCTTGTTTTTATTTTATCATTGCTCACTGACTGGAATGAGTTTCTTGTCATTGGTTTGTTTATAATAATAGTTATAGCTACCCTTGATAAGTTGGGTAAGGGAATTGTACTGCGGGAAATAATAGCTGTGCATACAGTATTCGTTTGCTTGATAGCTCCGCTTTGGGGGTATCGTGCTTTTACTGTAGATAACGCTTTGTCGCGTTTATGGGTAAAATACATGCCTGTACCGGAGGGACAGTATTTTGGTTATGCGCTTCCGGCAATAGCTGTATTTGTTTTATTTCTAACCTGGCCTTTGCAGGGTGATAATAGCGATACGGGAAGACGCTTAAAGAGAATTCTTATTTTGGCACGATCAATTTTAGTCAGATACCCCCGTATAGGACTTAATTTAATTATTATTGGACTGATATCTTCTGTAGTTAACAATTCTTTGCCGAATAGCCTTCAGTTCGTAGTATATCTTTTTTATGTAGCCGGATTTACAGGGTTTCTATACCTGTATTATGCTCCCCGTTCTTCTTATCGGCTTCCGGGTTTAATTACTTTCGGTGCTTTTGTGATGATTGAAGCCATAAGGGGAGGAATGTTTACTGTTGTTGTGTACATGGGACTCACAATGTTTTCTTTCTTTTTTCTGGGCAGGCGGATGAAGCTCTGGAAAAAAACCTTTTGGCTTACTGTCGGGGTGTTTGCCTTATTGATACTGCAGTTGGCAAAGCCGGCATACAGGCAAATGACCTGGAGAGAAGAATACACAGGCAACAAAGGTGTATTACTGGGTGAGTTGTTTCTTGACCAACTGTCTTCGTTGAATTTTAAATCTTCTGATGCTTTATTCCCGATATATACCAGAACCAATCAGGGATTCAATGTGGCACTTGTTATGAAAAGAATTCCTCAAACACAGGAATATGATTATGGGGACAGGCTTTTTTTGACCTGTATATCTGCTTTTATTCCTCGTGTGGTGTGGCCGGATAAGCCTGAAGCCGGTGGAAAATTTAATATGCAATACTACACAGGTTATATAATCAGGGGATGGTCTACTAATGTTGGTCCACTTGGTGAAGCATATGGTAGTTTTGGTCCTAAAATCGGAATAGTGTATATGCTGTTATTGGGTATTTTCATCAGGTGGGCATATGCTTATGTATTCCGGCTATCCCGGAAGGCTTCACCTTTACTCATTTTCTGGATACCGGTACTGTTTTATCAGATTACTTACTCTGCTGAGACGGATACACTCCAAATTATGAACTCCTTAATCAAGTCTGCCTTCTTTATCTGGGTGCTATATAAGCTGTTTCCTGCATGGTTTGGAAAATCCGGGAAACAAACAACAAAAATAAAATACCCGCCAAAGCATATTGTTACCAGGCATGCATCACCCACTTCTTTTGAAAACAGAATATAAACATAATACCTGTAAAAGGTAAAAAGTTGAAATGAACGTACAATTTTTCAGTAGGAAAAAGAACCCGGCTTTTTTCAGTATAGAGGAACTTTTTGAGACTATACAGCAGAGTCTGGCTCCCTATCTGTCATTTCAGAACCATATCATGCCTTATGAGAGTACAGGTATAAAAAACAGATGGCTAAACGGATTATTTGCAAAGAAGCATAAGGGAGAAATTAATCATATTACAGGAGATGTTCATTACCTCGCTCTTTTTTTGCCACGCCGTAATACAATACTTACGATCC
>CAKUWM010000320.1 GCA_934699305.1 uncultured Saprospiraceae bacterium
CGGCTTATCGGGGTTGATCGGCATGTACAGGCGGGCAGATACTTGTAGTATAAAGCCAATCAATATTCCTTAGAGTTGTCATCGATTGAAAGAACCATCCCAGTGCTGACAGTAAAACAGAAACAGCATTTTGGACTTCCGATAGTCGCTGACCCTGGGCGATAAACTGAAAACTCTGCCTTGATTCTTAGTGAGTCTGAAATGGTGTTTTAGGCTTTTATTTTTTTACTTCAATTTTACTAACATGAGAACCATTATTTTCGTTGTTATTATGTCGGCAATAAGTACGACAACAATTCATTCACAGGTGCTGACAAGGCATCTTACATAAAAACAATCTATGGAAGAAGTAATTCCTTTTCCGATTAACGAGAACTATCCGGTTTACCTTCAGCCGGATGTGGATTTTGATAAAGTACTGGCACAAGATGCTATGGAGGGAAGTATGATTCCTCGATTTGCTGTTAAAGTAGAACAAAATTATACCGTAAAAGATGGAATATGGAATCAATTAGGAGGAATAATGATGTGGCAAATAGGATTTTCTGCATCTGATGCAAGTTCGTTGAATTTTCTGATCTCAGACCTCATACTACCGGAAAAATCTGAAATGTTTATCCTTTCCAAAAATGGTAGGATTATACATGGGCCGATTACTCCAGATGTTATCTTTGATCAAGTATATGCATCCGATATTATTGAATCAAATGATGCAATAATAGTAGTCAAGTGCAACAAAGATAATTACAATCAATTTTCAATAAATATAAATGGAGTTTGTCAGGGCATTCCAAAGCCCATCGAAACTCGTGATTGGCAAGATGCAGAAGATTGCAATTTTGATGTAAACTGCCCGGAAGGTGCTGGATGGGAAAATGAAAGGGATGCAGTGGCCATGGTTTTAAAGAATGGAACAGAACATTGCTCTGGTTCACTAGTGAATGATGCCTGTCAGGATCTGCGATCCTTTTTCTTAACAGCATTTCACTGTCTTGATTCCGATAATAATGGATCGCTTAGCAATTCAGAAAAAGATTTAAGCATTTATGCATTTAGATTTAAGTACGAAGCCGGAACGCCTACTTGCCCGGGAAATAGTACGGGTACTCAGGGCACATGGATAGTTTATTCCGGTGCTGCCTTTCGTGCTGCCAATTATGCTACCGATTTTGCATTGGCAGAACTGTATGGAAGTATTAAAAATCAACCAAGAATAGCTTTGGCTGGCTGGGATAGGAGAAATATTACTCCTCAAACTACAACAATAATACACCATCCTAATGGTGATGCAAAGAAAATCACATTTGAAAATGACCCCGCACTACAAAGTGTATTTAATGGAGCTCAATGTTGGTGGCTACAAGTTGATAATGGGGTAACAGAAGGAGGATCTTCAGGTTCACCATATTTTAATCAAAATCATTTAATCATTGGCCAACATGCTGGTGTAAATGATAATAATTTACCAATTTGTAGTAGAACAAATAAATTTGGAGGTCGATTTGACCTTTCATGGACAGGAGGAGGAACAAATGATACCCGATTGAGTAATTGGCTTGGAGGAGTAAATCCTCCAGATAGTACCAAAACAATAAGATCTTCTTCCATCAATTTTACCGGAGGTATAGTGACACCCAATAATGAATTTCTTATTTGTACTACCAATAAACAATTTGATTTATCTAATCCTATACCCGGCAGCAGTGTCACATGGAGTGTTAGCAATCCCGGATTATTTGCAACTACTGGTGGTGCAATGACCTCCGGAACTGGCACTACAGCAATTCTAAGAGCGATAAACAGTGCTACATCAGGCAGTGCTATCCTTACTTTCATTATGACTCAATCCGGTTGTCCGGATGTTACAATTACACGCGAATTATGGGTAGGTCCGCCGGATTTTGGGCTGAATTATTTGGATAATATTTGTCTCGGAGTCAGAGAAGTAGCATCCATTGATCTTTATGGTACCTATGGAATGAGTTTGGGCACAATATCTTGGTCATTCAGTGGGGCAATCACAGGTGTGGGATCTACTGCTATAGCAAGATATCAAGGAGTAAGTACGGGTTGGGGAGACATCTGTCTGACAGCAACCAATGGATGTGGCACGACTACCAAATGTTTCTGGGTGTATGTAAATGATTGTCGCTATTATCAAAGCGGTATTGTAAATGGAAAAGCAATATTTCAAACAAGTGAAACGCCTGTCGCATTAACACATTCACCAAACCCTGTTCTTGATATTCTCACTGTACTTTTGAGCAAAGTTGATAGAAATTTAGAAGCGATATTGACCATCAGTAATGTTAATGGTAAAATTGTCTTCTCTAAAACAGTGGAAAATGACAGGGTTGAAATTGATATGTCAAAATATTTACCAGGTTTGTATTTTATCCAATACAGAAATAAGAACCAAAGTTTAATCAATAAAATAATAAAGCTATGAAAACACCATATATTACTTTCATAGTTTTGATTTCTGTGTTCATTGCATATAATTTGGAAAGTCAGAACAATATTTTAAAGGCTTACACCTCGTATTCTAAAGGAGAAGTGGATAAAAGATGTGATTTTCTATATGGTCAATATCCTGTTGGTGTAGTGGAAGATGTCAAAAATAAGATTAATGATAATACACCTGACGATGAATACGCTATAGGATTAGAATATAACAGAAGGTTATATAAAGGGTTTTACGTTGGAATGAATTTGGGCTATGCAAAGTTAGTACAAGATTTTTTACTTCCGGCTCATGGAGATAGTTATTTCAAGGTAGGAATTGAGCCTTTCTTTTGGCGGGATAAATCATGGTATCACATGATTCAATTGAGTCCAAAGGTTCAGTATTTGATATTGTCCCGGAAATTTAATGTTGGTATAAACCTTCAAGCCACTGGTAATGTATCATTTAGAAAGCATATCAAGGCGTTTAACATGAGTAGATATAATTTGGAATATTTTTCAACAGAGATTTATCCCGGACTAACAATAGGCTATTGGCGATTTCATGCAGATATAGGTTATAGAGCATTTCATTGGAAATATAGAGATAATGCCATCGCTAACAATGGACTAAATCCGGATCGTTACAATCCTTTTAAAATACGGTTTACTTTAAGCTATGATATCCTAAAATGGTAAACAACCAGATGACAACATTGTGTACCCGTACATGCCTCCTAAACGTCGGCACGTCGGGTACACTTGACCGTTATCTCGGATTGAGAGCCAACGGCAACTAATGGAATCATGGCAATCAAAGGATAAATTGCCAGCTTCTTAGCCCAACTTGATTCATCTGAGATGTTACATTTTAAAAAAGAAATCAATTAATTTTTAACATCTAAAATTTAATATTAAGGTAAATTTATTTTCAGTATCAGTCAATATGCTCTTTAGAAGATTAATGTATTTGCTTTTTATTCTATTAAGTAGTCGTCCCTTAAGAACAAATAAATAATTGAATATCAAATAAATAAATACAAATAAATTATGAAAATAATGC
>CAKUWM010000321.1 GCA_934699305.1 uncultured Saprospiraceae bacterium
GTAATACCGCTGATACTTTTAAATAGACCAATGTGTCTTTTCCATTAATTGGTCTATATTAAAAGTCAAATCGGTATCGAATCGATAAGGGATTTTAATCAACAGCATACGGTTTGTCAAAACCTTTACAATGAATTGGGAATAAACTATTGCTTGACCAATTGTATTTCACCGGAGATTTTGACGTCGTTACCCACCATGATACCGCCGTCATTTAAGATAGTATTCCAATTTAGCCCAAAGTCTTTTCGATTTATTTTGCCTTTAAAACTAAATCCGGCTCTGAGTTTGCCCAGAGAATCCCGGTTAAATCCACCAAAATCAACGTTTAGACTGATTGGTTTCGTTATGTCCCGAATTGTCAATTGCCCGTTTAGTACGCCTTCATCACCTTTAAAGACAATTGAACCGGCTTCAAAGTGAATGTGTGGAAAGTTAGCAGCATCGAAAAAGTCGGGACTCCTCAAGTGTCCATCCCTTTGGTGATCGTCGGTATCCAGGCTGTCCACATCAGCAGTAAAGACGACTTTACTGGAAGAAAAATCCCTGTTTTCGGTTTCAACTGTCAGGTTAAATCTTTTAAATCGACCTATGACATTAGAAATCATCAGATATTTGACTTTGAACTGAATTTCTCCGTATGACGAATCAAGAATCCATTTATTTTTTGACATGATAACTTCGTTTTAAAATATAACAATTGAAAATAAGGTAAAGTTGTGGCGTTGTAGGCAGGAAGCTATGGAAGAAGACACGGAAATGGACTGTTTCGAATAAGTAAAATTGATTCCGCTTTTTGTATTTAATCCAAATTTATATTAAATACAACGCGTTGCTTTTAATAGGAAGTCGGGGTTAAACCAATTGGTATTGTCCTCGTCAAAATAAGTAGAATAACATGCAGGTAGGGGAAAAGGCCTTAAAAGCCGGTATTCAATGGGATAATTGTTTTTCTGGATTTCATTCAATAATTTAAAAGGACAACGATGAAATATTTTTTCTTATTAACGACGTGCGTTTTAACAATGTGTTGTATGTATGGACAAGGCAGGTATTGTACATCTGACGAAAGATTTACGGGGACACCTGTTTTTACTGAAGGAGAAGTCGATGCCAGTATGGGTGTTAGTTATGGTATTGCCAAGAATTATAAAGATCAGGAAGAGAATTTGATTTTAAATATATATTATCCGAAAATGAGTGTTGACACGATGACTAAGCGCCCGTTGGTTGTGTTGGTGCACGGTGGTGGCTTTGTGGGAGGCTCTCTTAACGGACTAAATGATTATTGCATGAATTTCGCGCAAAGAGGTTATGTAGCCGCTACGGTCGAGTATAGATTGGGCTGGGATAAGGCACCGGAACCTTGTGAAGGGGATCCAATCTCTCAACAAGAGGCTTTTTATCGTTCTCTTCAGGATGTGCATGCAGCGGTGCGTTATCTGGTGAATAATGCGGATACATATAAAATTGATACCGGTTGGATATTTGCAGGCGGGACAAGTGCAGGCGCATTTACCACAACTAATTTGGCATTTTTTCAACAGTCGGAAGTCGATTCGATGCTTCCGTATCTGAGGGCAAGTCTTGGAAGTATCAACGGATCAGGGAATACGCTTACCGATACATTTCGAATTAAGGGTTTGTTTCATAATTGGGGAAGTGTCTTTAATCTTGGCATCATAACCATATCAGATGCCATACCGTTAATTGGATTTGCCGGTGATCGGGATGCTATTTCGCCGATTGATTCCGGATATTGGCAAGGATGTACCGATTTTCATATAATGTATGGAACAAGGGCTATTCATGAAAGGTTGAAAGACGTCGGTATATGTTCAGAATTAAATGTAAAAGTGGATGGTGGACATGGTGTATGGAAGGATACACCTGAACAGAATATATTTCGGATAGAAAGAGCATGCTGCTTCTTTAAAAGCATATTTTGCAAAGCATGCTCTTCCGTTGGGAACTATGATAGCATTCCGGCGGCATGCGGCGCATTGAATAACAACAATAGTGTCGGACAAAACGAAACTTCGGAGATTGGTATTTATCCTAATCCTTTTACAGATAGACTCAATATTACGATAGAAGAATCCAATCTTTCGTTTCGGCTGATAAATAGCATTGGCAGAGAAGTGTGGATAGGGGATCGGTTGGGTGGCAGGGATTTTTCTGGATTGATACCGGGCATCTACTATCTGGAAATTGTCCGGAACGGCAATATAGAGGTCAATAAGTTGATTAAGATATAGGCGGAAGAACGAAAGAGAGATTCTCGACTATAAAGCAATTAACCTTGACTTGTCTCCTGGAGGGCGTCGTACCATTGATTCCAGCCCTTTCTGCCTTTAATGATGGATTCAACATATTCGTCCCATGCGGCCTGATCCTGATTTTTATCTTTGACGACCGTGCTGTGTATAGATGCAGCAATATCTAACGGCTCAAGCAGTCCACTTCCAAAATAGATAGAATGCTGGATTCCTGTTTGAAGGACGGAAAGGACTTCTGCTGTGGACAAAGAACTTCCCGGAGACTTTATCTTGTTTTTCTTATCTTCCGTCTGCCCATTGCGCAATTCTCTGAATATAGTAACGAGATCTGATAGATGTTGTAGGGGAAGTTTATATTTTTCCAGACCGAGGTCTTTTTGAATTTGATTTAATCGGAAATGGATGATATCTATTTCTTCCTGGAGGGTTTCAGGCATGGAGAGATAGACCATATTAAATCGTCGTCGCAATGCAGCAGACAAGTCATGAACACCTTTGTCCCTGTCATTGGCTGTGGCGATGATGTTGAATCCTTTGACAGCATATACTTCCTGGTTTAATTCGGGGATGCTCATCATTTTCTCTGAAAGTACCGTAATAAGGATGTCCTGAACTTCTGTCGGCATCCGTGTGAGTTCTTCTATTCGAGTGATGTAGCCGCCTTCCATGGCACGGATGATGGGACTTTTAACCAATGCTTTTGCGGATGGGCCTTTTTGAAGGAGTTCGGCATAATTCCAATGATATTTAAGTTGGTTCTCGTCCAGGCCAACAGTTCCTTGAATAAGGGAAGAGCTTGTTCCTGATATGGCGGCGGCAAGGTGTTCAGAAAGCCAAGACTTCGCGGTGCCGGGTAATCCCATCAATAATAGCCCTCTGTCAGTGAGAAGGGTGGCAATGCAGAGTTCTAATATCTTCTTGTTTCCTAAGTATTTGGGTTCTATCGTGATTTGGTCATTGAGTGGGCCGCCTACAAGATAATGGATAACGGCTTTTGGGGACAATTTCCATCCTTGTGGTCTTTCCTGAGAGTCGTTGTCGGCCAAAGCTTTTAATTCTTCGGCAAAGCGTATTTCAGCGCTCGGACGGATATTGTTGTTTTTATTCATGGAAAACTCTATCAATTATTTCTCTAAAAGTAATCAATTCTGTTGTCTTGGTTATATTTTTTTTGGCTCTTGTGGCTTTCGTGTGCATAATAAACGTA
>CAKUWM010000322.1 GCA_934699305.1 uncultured Saprospiraceae bacterium
TTGCACAATAAAAAATTAAGGGATTGCCGTATCCATTTGAATGATACTCCACCTTCAAAAAACAAAGAAGAATTTCTGTGATAAAAAGACTTTGCCATTCGACAATAAGAAAACAAACAGTTTATATGTAATTGCCTAAATAAGTGAATATTTGCAGAACAACCTATCGGTAGAATTAGCCTTGTATCCTCTTTGTCAAAATGTTGTCTTCTTTCATAAAGTAAACCAAGGAATGATGATTCTATAGGCATAGATTGAATATAATTCAGCAAAAACGTATGAATAAATAATGCTCTATAAAAATCAATACCAATGCCCGTAAACACATTCATACTCAGCTTATCCTTTTTGAAAAATTGATATCCATAAAGAATTTTTCCAGCATAACTATGATAATCTATTTTTACACCTACCCCTCCAGAGATTCCAGTCGTTGAATAATTATAAAAATCGGTTTTCATTGAATAAATATTGTTATTTAAATCAATTGATAAATTAGATTTTGAAGTAATCGATCTTTTATAAGTGATTCCTAAAGTACTTCCAAATGTCGGTTTAAAAATCTTATCCCCTTTTGCACCAAATAAATATTGAATTTGTTGGTGAGAATTTTCATCAATAAATTCTCTTATATCATCTTCAAACCCAAAAGTTAATGTAGTTCCATAAAATGTGCTTACAATATTCTTTTTCTGTCCATAAATTAAATTACAATTTATAGAAATTAGCAGTATAATGTAACTAATATTTTTCATCTAATCAAAAAAAGAAGGCAATAATTTTATATTACCCCCTTTTGTAATTTATTATATTTTATATACAAAATTTACACCACAATTCATTCTTCTATATGGTGTGTTCGTCACATAGAGCTTTTCTTGTGAAAGGTATATCCTAAAGTCTATACCCCACCCTAACCTTTTGGCTTTTTTATTAGAAAAAGGGTAGTTAAGATAAGAAAGTCCTAATACAAAATTTTTATTGTCTATAAACTCTTTGTTTTTATTAAAAATAGAAACATTGGTTTTAACACCACTTTCATAGAAAATATACTGAATATCTCTTGTAAATATGTATCTAGCCTCTAATCCAATACCTAACCTATTATTCCCAAATGTCCGATATACATACAACGGTACTCCCAACTCTAAAAATCCTATATTTGCTTGAATTTTTGAGTCAGCTCCTTGACCAGAACCAAACTTTAGTTTAGAGTCTAAATTGTGCGTTAGGTTAGATAACATCATTAAAAGCCCACAATTCAATTTCCATTTTTTTGATAATGGTATTAGCGATTCAAAACTTAAGGTATATCCAAACCTAGAATTTAAATCTTGATAATAGATTTTTAATTGATTTGTATCGATAATATTTCTGTTCCTAATAATAGCTAATGTATAGTTAACTCCAATTTTAGCCTCGAGCCCAATTTTTTGATTTTGACCAAGTAGGTTTGTACTAAGTATTAAAAATAAAACAAAGAAAATTCGTTTCATGATAATAAAATTTATCGATTAACAGTAATGTTTCCTGATAAAATTCTATGAGGCTGGCTATTTATAGAACAAAATCCTGTTTGGTTATCGCATACATGAGAAGGGTCATTATTACAACCTGTGTAGGTATCTGAACAAGAATTTATTTCAAGAACCCAAACATATACGCCATTTTCAACGGGTTGACCATTAAAAGTACCATCCCAAAAAAGCTCATTACCTTTAAAACCAGTATTATCATTTGGATTATAAGTAATTTCTTGTTCCAAAATTACACCTCCCCATCTATAAAATATAGAAAGTTTAGCATAATAAATTGAAGAGCTGAATCCTTTCTCCGATTTGCATTCTGGTAAATCGGTAGGTGACCATGGAAATGGGTGAAAAATATCATTTTTACTATCACCATTTGGTGAAAAGGTATTTGGAACAAACATCCTCCATGGATAGTGCCAATTAGAACCATTCACTGTTCCTAATAAAGTCTGAAATCTTTCGCAATCTCCTAATTTACAATTACTTGGAATACTAGGATTGATACTATAATCAACATAATAAATAGTATTCTTGTTTGGTCTATCGGAAGTAAATATAAAATGTTTTTGCTTAGTATCACTTTTTTCATGATCTAATACTGTCACACCCGAATCAGTATTGTCAGCAGAATAGTAATTTACTGTAATAAGGTCATCAGGTACTGAGAATGGAAATTTCAACATATAATTTCCTTCAAAAGTACAATAATCATGAACTATTGAACTGCTTTGAAGCGCGGATGGAAAGTGAATTAAATTAACTTCTTTATTGTAAACACATTGTTCAGGAGTAGTTATTGTAACTTCATAAGTTCTATTCCTTGCATCTGTAAAGGTTTTAGAATTTATTGTTGGATTTTGTTGATTAGATGTTCCTTCAAAATAATAACTTGGGGACCAACTATAAGTACATCCAGTACAATTATTGCTTCCTGGAATAGTGATGAAAGGGTCTTGAGTACAAATAAACAAATATTCACAATAATTAAAATCATACGAATTGCATGATGAATTTGATGTAAAGGAGCATTCAGCATGTCCTCCACAATCTGAATAGACTTCAAGTTTAAAGTAATACTCTACACATTCAAAGGTCACACCTTGATTGAAATATTCTTGTAAAATATCATTATTAGACGCATTATACCCTATTTTTTCAATTTCTTTAGTATCATAGAGTTGGCCATTAGAGTTTTTCTTTGAAATCGTCCATTTGTATTGATTATAACCTGTACCAACTATTTGTATATTTGGTGATTGGTTTTCACAAAATATTTTTGATGCATCACATGTAATTTTTAAATCTTCTAACTTTGAACAAAGACCATCTAGATAAGCATATCCAAAATGACCTCTATCTGAACAATCAGTAATATAAAATTCAAATGTAACTGTTTGACCAACGAAAGCTGTAAGGTCTTGATTTACACATGTCCATCCTTTATAAATGGTAGTTCCCTCATGATGAATAAAAAAAGGATCATTTAAACTCGCCTGAATTTCTTGCGAATCAAAAATTGTGTTCCCCGCAGCGTCGTTCATTCTATATCTGAATCTTGGATTAATATTTATATCATCATGAAAGGCCTGAACCACAACCGCATACCAAAACCTGAAATCTTTATTTGTATTATCAATATTAAATTGGTATCTTATTCCTTGAGCATTTAATAAATTGTCAGCCGTTAAATTCCCTAATCTCATAAAATAAACTCCTCCAGTTGGCGATATTAATGGAATATTATTTCCAACGTTTGGATCAGATAGATTGGGATTATCAGGAATAATTGTATGTCTATTGTTCAGATCAAATCCAGGATTTAATTGTATATTGTTAGCTCTAAATTCACCAAGTAAACCCTGCCAATTAATAAAATTGCCTTGTTCAAAGGATCCATTATTACAGTATTCTTCCTTACCAATTGGGGCAGTTAATAC
>CAKUWM010000323.1 GCA_934699305.1 uncultured Saprospiraceae bacterium
CATCTGATATTTTCTCACCTACATTTTCAAAAGCACTTTCCAAACCTTTATTCGCTAAGGTTGTTGCTAAAGCAGTTAAAGCAGCGGTAGTTATTATAGACATATGTTTCTTTTTAAGATGAATAACATGTAATTTAACTATAAAATGTAATATAAGTCAATGAGTCATGAAAATTAATTTCCCTATTCAACTCCTCCCACCCCCTGCTCTTTATACTATTCTATATTTATATAATTTTAGCTTTACAGAGCAATACTCATTCGGTTTTGCTATTTTTAGAGCTTTAACCAATCCTACTAAACAATTTCATGGCAAAAAGTAAAAATACCTTTGAACAAGACCTGTTTAAAGCAGCAGATAAATTGCGTAAAAACATAGATGCAGCCGAATACAAACACGTGGTGCTAGGGCTCATCTTCTTAAAATACATCTCAGAATCCTTTAATGAGTTATACCAAAAACTGGAAGCCGATGAATGGAGCGATCCTGAAGACAGAGATGAATATATAGCAGAAAACTGCTTCTTTGTTCCTAAGCTCGCACGTTGGAGCCATATTCACGCCAATGCTAAACTGCCAAGTATCGGGCAGACTATTGACGAAGCGATGGAAGCGGTTGAAAAAGAAAATAAAGAACTCAAAAACGTACTTCCGCAAGTATATGGCAAAGCCAATTTGGATAAAACGGCTTTGGGCGAATTGATTGACTTGATTTCCAACACCGAACTTCAAGTAGAAAACGAGAACTCCAAAGATCTTTTTGGACGCGTTTATGAATATTTCTTGGGCGAGTTTGCCAATGCCGAGGGAAAAAAAGGTGGACAATTCTACACGCCAAAAGCCATTGTAAAACTGATGGTGGAAATGATTGAGCCCTATAAAGGACGAGTATATGACCCTGCCTGTGGTTCTGGCGGAATGTTTGTGATGTCAGAAAAATTCGTGACCGAACACAGCGGTAACATTAAAGACATTACGGTTTACGGACAAGAAAGCAACCAAACCACTTGGAAACTTTCACGGATGAACCTTGCCATTCGCAATATCAACTCGCAGTTTGTGGCGTGGAATACCGAAGGCTCGTTTTTAAAAGATGCGCACCCCGATTTAAAAGCCGATTTCATTCTTGCCAATCCGCCATTTAACCAAAAGGAATGGGGTATTGATATTTTACAGGATGATGCGCGTTGGCAATACGGCATCCCACCCAGTGGCAACGCCAACTTTGGCTGGATGCAACACATGTTATACCATTTAGCTCCCAATGGCGTTATGGCAACGGTTTTGGCTAATGGCTCTTTAAGTTCCAATACCTCTGGCGAAGGCGAAATACGTAAAGCATTAGTAGAAAATGATTTGGTTGAATGTATTGTGGCCTTACCAAAACAACTGTTTTATAACACCGGCATTCCCGCTTGTATTTGGTTTTTACGTCGTGAGAAAAGTGACCACAGCAAAGAAGTCTTATTTATTGATGCTTCCGAAATGGGTTATATGACCAGTCGAGTACACCGTGATTTTAGTGATGAGGATATTGCCCTGATTCGCGATACGTATTACAATTGGAGAAAATCGGAGAGAATCGAACTCTACGCCGATATAAAAGGTTTTTGTAAATCGGCCACCATCGATGACATTCGTAAACATAACCATGTGTTAACACCTGGGCGTTATGTTGGCATTCCAGATGAAGAGGACGATGGTATTCCGTTTGAAACCAAAATGGCGGATTTAACCGCTACTTTAAAAGCGCAAATGGAACAAGAAGAAGCATTAAATGAAGAGATAAAAACACAACTGGCTAATATTGGGTTTTCGTTATGAGTGAAGTGAAAAATGAAATGAATACTAAGATCGGTCTAAATTTTGCTAAAGGATGGGTAAAGACTGATCTAGGCAAAGTCATTAAAATTATAGGTGGCGGAACTCCCAAAACATCTGTTCCCGAATATTGGGATGGAGAAATACCTTGGTTATCAGTAGTTGATTTTAATGACGATAACAGATGGGTGAATTCTACAGAAAAAACCATCACTTCCTTAGGGCTTGAAAAAAGCTCAACAAAACTTTTAAATGAAGGCGACATCATAATTTCTGCAAGAGGAACTGTTGGTGCGATGGCACAATTAAAAAGAGAAATGTCTTTTAATCAATCATGTTATGGAATAAGAAACATTGAAAATATCTCTGAAATAGATTTTATCTTTTATTTATTAAAATTTAGTTTAAAACAGATTAACCAAAATACTTATGGAGCAGTATTCGATACCATTACTACAAAAACTTTTGATTATATAAATATAAACCTCCCACCACTCCCTGAACAAAAAGCCATTGCTAAAGTCTTAACCGCTTTTGACGATAAAATAGAAAATCTACGGGCTCAAAACGACACCTTAGAACAAACTGCACAGACTATTTTTACAGAATGGTTTGGGAAGTATCAAATTGGAGACCTGTCTGCCGACAAGGCAGGTGAATTGCCGGAGGGGTGGCGTGTTGGGAAGTTGTCTGATTTGTTAGAAATTAAATATGGTAAAGACCATAAACATTTACAAGATGGAGATTATCCGCTATATGGTTCTGGTGGAATTATGCGATATGTTGAAAAACCGTTGTATGAAAAGGAGTCTATCCTAATACCTCGAAAAGGAACATTAAGTAATTTGTTTTATTTAAATCAATCTTTCTGGTCTGTGGATACAATGTTTTACAGTAAAATAAAACACTCTTTTCAAGGCAGATTTATTTATTTGTTTTTGAAATCAATTGATCTATCGGCAATGAATGTTGGTTCCGCGGTTCCGAGTCTAACAACAAATGTATTAAATCAGATTCCACTAATTATTCCGGAAAACAATATTATGAACGAATTCAATAATATAATTAGTTCATTTTATACAAAAATCAATTTCAATATTTCACAAATCCAATCCTTAAGTAAAACCAGAGACACTTTATTATCAAAATTAATGTGTGGGGAATTAAGAGTGAAATTATAATCAATCATGATAGAAACGCCGAATATATTTAAACATGCTGGCAGTGAGTTAAGTCAAGATGCATTCACAGCATCGCTTTTAGAGTGGTCAAATCCTGAATATAAAACCTAAAGGGAACATGACAAAAGCTTATATAGGTTATTGGTGGTTACCAGGACATGAAAAAAACAGCATACCCGGCACCTTAACAATTCATAATAATGGAGATTACATTTTACAATTACTTGATACTTTCAAAAGTGGTAGTGTAATAGTAAATTTTCGAACCATCAGAGAGTTCGAATTAATTATAGGTATTGCAAGAGAGGAGGACTCAAATTACGATTATTCTTTTAAACTTTTAAACTCAATAGTTGTAAGTAATTCACTAAATAAATTAACATACTATAAGCTTCATGCAAGTTTCATCTTAAAATCCGTCTCATCTGAGCTAAGTGATACTCTTAAGTT
>CAKUWM010000324.1 GCA_934699305.1 uncultured Saprospiraceae bacterium
GAAAATAAACCGCTCCCCGTTCAAATGGATGTCTTTGATAATGATGGTTACCTTGGTTTGTATGTGCCAAACAGCACGTTCCGTGAATTTACCAAAGAGCTGGGAACACAAGGTACTCAGGGGTTATCCCAAGTCAGGACAAGTGATAACTCGAACGTAACAACCGGCCTTATCAGCCAGGTATTTCAAACGGCATCCACTTCAGTTTCTAAACTCATCAGGCAGGAAAAGGCTTTTTTGAAATACAATTATATCGTTTACTTAAAAGAAAGAAATTAATAATCCAATCAAATCTTCTCCAATGAAAAGAGCTATTATTTATTTGTCAAGCTTATTCGTATTTACCGCACTATCAGGAATATTTAATTCCACCTCCGGCCAATCCTCATCCACGGAAAGTACCATAACAGGTGCAAACCTTCAAACATTTTATATACCTCTTAATAGTACAACGCACATTATTTCTCCTGAACCTGTTAATTATATGGACATCAGCAGCCGGGACGTTGATGGAGAACTGACCGACAAGAAAATTTGCCGTATAAAACCGCTGCCAAATATACTGAAAGACGGAGATTCGTTCACAGTTACTATTGTGGCTAATTCATTTATTACGGTATATAAACTAATTTGTTCCGATAAGCCGAACTATGGTTCTGAATCTTTTGTCATTACGATTGACCCCATGAAAGCAGTTTCTCTTAATCTGAATAATCAACTGAGCGATCAGGAATTTAGGAATATAGCCATTCAAATATTTTCAAAAGGAAAGAATGATAAAATCGAAAAAGCCTCCGCTTACGACCTGAAACTTTGGATCAACCGAATTATTGTTGTGGAGGATTATATTTTCTTTGATGTTGAGTTAATGAACAAAAGTAATCTGCAATTCGACTTTGACGAAACAAGGTTTAAACTAAAAGATAAGAAAATAGTTAAGGCCACAATCAGCCAGGATATCGAACTGCAACCTGAGTTTTCTTTAAACAAAGCACAGGATGGAGTTGTGCGAAAAACTTTCAGGAATATCTATGTCTTTAAAAAATTTACTTTCCCAACAGATAAAGTTTTTACAATCGAGTTTACCGAAAAGCAAATATCAGGACGTAAAATCACTCTGAAACTGCCTTATAAGAAATTATTACAGGCAGAAACACTTTACTAATATTTTCATCGCAATGTCAGTATCATGGAAGAAAATCAGCACCAATTAAAGCTCTACGCTTTTTTTCAAAATTTTATTTACCTGTTTGTTTTCCTTGACATTTACCTGCATTGCTTTGCATTGGCTTACAATGGCCATAAAGTAGTTCATGAACTTAATGAGAAGTTATTTCAAATGACTTTTCTGATAAATCCTATTATCAGCCACACTTTAATTTTCTTTGTCATCATTATTGTGAGCCTGGCGGCTAAAGCAAAGAAGAACCCTGATTTTAGTATTTATAAGCACTTTGTTTACCCGTTCTTAGTTGGGACATTATTTTTCTTGTCTAGTATTGTTGTTTTGATTTATATGGTTTCACCAAAAACATCATGGTCGTTAAAAACCTGGTTGTATTCCCTGACTTATATTATTGGCGCACTTTTTATTCAGATATCATTTTCCAACCTCACCAAGCATTTTAAAAACAATTTAAAAAAGGATGTCTGGAACGTAGAGGAAGAAAGCTTCGATCAAAATAGAGAATTAGTACAAAATGAATATCTTTTTAATGTACCGATCAAATTTTATTACAAAAAAAATATCCATGATGGCTGGATGAATATCAATCCATACCGTGGCATGATGGTTTTAGGAGTGCCCGGCTCTGGTAAATCGGAAAGTATCATTATTCCTTTTATCAAGCAATTTTTGGAGAAAGGATTTTCTATGCTTGTTTATGATTTTAAGTATCCCACACTGGCTTCATTGACTTATTATCATTATTTAAAGAACCATGCAAATGGTAAACTGAAGAATCATAAATTTCATGTTATCAACCTGGATAATATTGAATATTCCCAGCGTATCAATCCACTGGATACCCGCTACATCAAGACTTTGGCTGACGCGGGCGAAACCGCTGAGGCGATAGTATTTGCGTTAAAAAAAGGAGATAAAATGCAGGGTAACGAACAGTTTTTCACCCAATCAGCTATTAACTTTTTATCTGCATCCATTTATTATCTCGCTAAACGTAAAGGAGGTATTCACTCAACGTTGCCACACTTGTTAGCGTTTACGAGCCTTCCTTATCCTGCTTTATTTCAACATCTGAGTACTATGCCGGAATTGCAAAGTCTGATCGCTCCATTTGCCAGTGCACATAAAAATAAAGCACACGAGCAACTGGAAGGACAGATCGGCAGTGTGCGGATCAATATTTCGAGATTAGCAACCAAAGAAACATTTTGGGTCTTCGGTGCAAATGATTTTGACCTGAGAATATCAAACCCGCCATCGGTTTTGATACTGGCAAATTCGCCGGACAGCCAGAATATCAACAGCGCTTTTTTTGCGTCAATCCTTTTACGTATTATTCGATTGGTGAACTCTCCGGGAAACACTCCCTGTGCATTGGTGGTGGATGAATTGCCAACGCTTTACCTTCATAAACTGGACAACCTGATTGCGACTGCACGGAGTAATAAAGTAGCCGTGGTGCTTGGCTTGCAGGATTTGGCTCAGTTAAACCAGCAACAGGGAAAAGAAACCTCAAATACTATCACTTCTATCATGGGATCGGTTATCAGCGGCGCGGTTCGTTCTAAAGAAACATTAGAGTGGTTAGAAAGGTTGTTTGGGAAAATTAAACAAACCTCCCAAGGGCTGAATATTGACCGGAGTAAAACCGGAATTAATTTTAATGAGCGAATGGATACCCTGATACCTGCCAGTAAAATCGCCAACCAAAATACAGGTGAGGTAGTTGCGATTGTTTCAAAAGATAATGTTGAAAATTATGGCAATTATGAATCCAATGCTTTTAACGGAAAAGTAGTGTTGGATATGATCCGGATTAATGAAGAAAAGAAGCATTATCAAGACTTACCGAGATTTTATGATTTTGGAACTGCTGAAGAAAGGGAGTCTTTTTTGCTGGCCAATATGACGAAGGTTTATGAGGATATTAAGCGATTATGATATTTCAACAATTGCTCTTTCAACCCCATTTATAGAATTAGTGCATCAGTATTTGGCCAAGACTACAGACTTTGATCTACCTGTGGTTAGATAAAACAATTTAAGAAGGTTTCTGTTTTATAAGGTGAAAATGAAAAAAATTAGATGAATACTCTTTGCCCTCGTGGTAGTGGTAAAAAATATAAACGATGTTGTATTAATAATACCTAAGCCGAAAAGTAAAAGATTTACTCTACCCATAAGCAAAGGACAGAGTAATCCATTTTTTCGAAATACAATACGGTTGCTATGCTTCAATCATTCGCCAGAGTTTCTAGCTG
>CAKUWM010000325.1 GCA_934699305.1 uncultured Saprospiraceae bacterium
AACATGAACCCCTCAGGATTTTTGAGAAAACATCCCTGTTGCCAAATGTACCTTGATAAACATTCGGCAAGTTTATTACAGAATGTACCTGACATGGTTTAAACACGGTTGACAGAGGAGTTCAAAACCACCAAAACTTTGCGAAAATTGGATAACGAATTTAATTAAGTATTGTTGTACTTGTATGTTCAAAAATATGGGAAGAATCAATTACAAACATGCTACACTCCTATTTTTACTAGTAATAGCAAACCTATCTTTTATAAATGCTAAGGAACTTGCTAAAGTCGATTTTTTACGATGTGAATATCTTGTCAATCCAATTGGATTAGATACAAAAAACCCAAGGCTAAGTTGGCGCATTACTAATTCTAAATACAATGCAGAACAATCTGCTTTTAAAATTATTGTAAAGAAGAATGGAAAAGTAGTTTGGAATACAGAAAAGATTTTATCAAGTAGGACAGATACTGTTTATTCAGGGCAACCCCTGGATCCTTTTTCTGTTTATCAATGGGAAGTGTTTTGTTGGGAAAATGAAGATGTTTTTCTTTCTAAATCAGACGCTGCATTTTTTGAAACCGGAATGCTGGACAAAAAAAACTGGAAGGGAAATTGGATTAGCGATGGTAATAATACGGATTTAAAACCTGCCCCTTTTTTTAGAAAAGTTTTTCAAGTAAAAAAAAATATTAAATCCGCACGAGCTTATATTAGCGCAGGCGGCTTATACGAACTTTCCATAAACGGGAATTCTATTGGCACAGAATTACTAAACCCAACATTTACCAGATATGATCGAACAAATTTATATGTTACTCATGATGTGACTGAAAAAATCGTTAATGGAGCGAATGCGATTGGAGTTTTATTAGGAAACGGGTGGTACAATCATCAGTCAAAAGCCGTCTGGTATTTTGATAAAGCTCCTTGGAGGAACAGACCAACTTTTTGTCTTGACCTTCGGCTTAATTATGTTGATGGCACCTCAGAAACAATTTCGACAGACCTGACCTGGAAGACTTCACTGAGTCCAATAATTTTTAATAGTATTTATACGGGCGAACATTATGATTCCAGATTAGAACAAAAAGGGTGGGATAAACCTGACTTTAATGACTCATTGTGGCAGAAGGCAACCGGTAGAAGCTCGCCATCAAAAAATATCACTGCCCAGGCATTACATCCTGTAAGAGCCGTAAAAGAAATTGGTTTTTCCAAGATGGTTAAACGAAGCGACACTTGCTACATCTTTCATCTAAACCAAAATATTTCAGGAATAAGTCAACTAAGGGTAAAAGGCGATCCCGGGACTATAATTAAGATAAAGCATGGTGAAAAATTGGATTCAAAAGGACGCGTGGACTTGACAAATATTGAGAGACATTATAGGCCGACCGACGACAAGGATCCGTTACAAACAGATATTTTCATTTTGAATGGAACTGGTGAAGAGGTATTCAGACCAAGATTTAATTATAAGGGTTTTCAATATGTAGAAGTCACGAGTACCAGTCCTATTCACCTCGATAAAAACTCACTTGTCTGTTATTTTCTGCATAGCGATGTGCCTCCCATTGGCAAGATTAAAACATCAAACGATTTGCTAAATCGAATTTGGGAAGCAACTAACAACTCATACTTATCGAATCTATTTGGCTATCCGACGGATTGCCCTCAAAGAGAGAAAAACGGATGGACCGGAGATGGACATTTTGCAATAGAAACAGGGCTTTATAATTTTGACGCAATAACAATTTATGAAAAATGGATGGCGGATCATAGAGATGAGCAGCAGGCAAATGGAAGACTGCCTCTGATAATACCAACGAGTGGATGGGGATATCAATGGCCAAGTGGATTTGTGGAATGGACAAGCTCAATATCTTTGGTGCCATGGAACTTATATTTATTTTATGGTGATCTGAAACCATTGGCCGATAATTATGAAAACATTAAATTGTATGTGGATTTCATTACTGAATCTTTTCCAGCGGGGCTAACTAGCTGGGGATTTGGCGATTGGGTACCTATAAAAACCATTTCCAATGTCGAATTTACAGCATCAGTATATTATTACACTAATGCAAAAATCCTTTCAAATTCAGCCAAACTACTCGGCAAACCAAACGACTATCAAAAATATTCAGATTTAGCTCATAAAATAAAAAATGAAATAAATAGAAAATTTCTTAACTCAGAGTTGGGGATTTATGCCGGCGGTACGCAAACTGAGCTTTCGATGGCACTGTTTTGGAGAATTGCTCCCGAAAATCTCAGGAAAAAAATTGCAGAGAATCTTGCTAAAAAGGTAATAGAAAATGATATAACGCTTGATGTTGGAGTGCTGGGTGCTAAAGTAATACTTGGGACATTGAGTGAAAATGGTTACGCTGATCTTGCATATAAACTCGCAACGAGAGACACATACCCTTCGTGGGGCTGGTGGATAAAAAATGGAGCAACTACCTTATACGAGGATTGGGATATGCATTCTAAAAATGGTGCAGCATCTCTAAATCATATAATGTTTGGTGAGATAGGAGCCTGGCTATATAAAACCTTAGGAGGTATTAACATAGATGAAAGAAAACCTGGTTTTAAAAATATAATATTGAAACCCGAATTCGTCAATGGTTTAAATAGTTTTGAGAGCACCTATAAGTCCATACATGGAGAAATCAGTTCCATTTGGAAACGAACCAAGAAGGGTGTAATCTATAACGTGGTAGTACCAGCTGGGTGTACGGCTGATTTCTTCTTGCGCGACCTAACGATATCAAGATTTGATATTGCAGGGGTTGCGAAAAGAACAAGAAGCGACGGCCTTGTTTCGACAGTGGAAAATGGGTTAAAAAAATATCATCTAAAAAGTGGATCGTATACGTTTCATTTATTAAAATGAATGCAATAGTACTTTTAAAAAATTATCATGTATCTCAAACTTGTTATCACTGTATATTCATTATTTTTTTTATCATTTTCTTGCAGATCTCAATCTGTACTCAACTTTGTTGATTTATTTACTGGCACTTCAGGCGATCATGGCCAGATGGATCCTGCAGCGTGTGTCCCCTTTGGAATGGTGAAATTAGGACCCGATACAGAGCCCGATAATCATAGCGGCTACGATTTTGAATCATCACGGATTAAAGGTTTTTCGCATAACAGAATTGGTGGAGTTGGCTGCAGGGGGGCTGGCGGAAATCTCAGAATTTTGCCTGGAAATGGTTCGATGGATTCGACCTCATTGACATATATTAAAACTACTGAAAAAGCTTCGCCCAACTACTACGCTGTTAAATTCGCAAACGATACTAAAGTTGAGCTGACAGCAACTAATTACACAGGAATTCATAAATATTCTTTTCCCAGATCGAAAAATTCATTTATAAAAATTGATCTTGCCAGTTCTTTTGCTGACTTAATC